>NZ_JBEYVJ010000178.1:0-14397 GCF_040643935.1 Kitasatospora sp. NPDC047058
CCCGGCGCAGCAGGGTGAGCGCCTCGTCGGCGGGGCGGCCGGGTGGTGGCGGGTGCGCGGTCCAGCGGAGGAGGAGCACGGCCGCGACGGCGGCCAGGGCGCACCAGGTGGAGATGAAGGCCAGCCGCCACAGGAGGGCGCAGACGAGGGCGCCGGCACCGGTGAGGAGGCCGAGGCGCCGGAGCAGCCGGTCGTGGCTGAGGAGGAGCGGGCCGATGGTGGCGAGCAGGTAGCCGGTCAGGAGGAGGGCCGGGTGGGGGACGCCGATCGCGTAGCCGAGCGTGTGGCCGTGGTCGGTGGCGGTCACCGGGCGGGTGGCGACGGCGACGGCGAGCGGGGTGGCGACCAGCAGGCCGAGGAGGAGGAACGGTCGGAGGCGCCGTCGGCGGTCCGGTTCGCGGGTCGCGCAGAGGACGCCGGCCGGGACGAGGACGGGGAGCAGCGGCAGCGCGATCACCGCCCAGGCGGTGCGCGCCCAGCGGGCCGGTTCGGCGGGGAGTCCACCGTCGACGCCCGCCCAGACGGCGGCCTCGACCAGCTGGTGCACGCCGAGCACGAGGGGGAGCGAGGCGAGCAGCAGGCGGTCCGGCCGTCCGGCGCGTGCCGTGCGGACCAGGCAGAGCACCCCGATGCCCGAGACCACCCCGCCGACGATCAGGTCCGCCTGCGCACTCCAGCACATTCCGCCGCCCGCCGATCCGCGCCGTCCGCCGCCGGTGCGTCGCCGCCCGGCCGGCTACCGGGCCCCGCCGGGGCCGGGAGCGTCGCCGGGGCCGCGGCCCGACCGACGGCCGTCCTCCGCCTCGGCCGCGCCCTTGGACGCGTCGGCAGGCTCCGGCCCGTCCGCGGCCTGCCCGCCCGCCTTCCCGTGGATCTCCCCGTCGTCGTCCTCGACGTCCACGTCCTCCGGGAGTTCGCCGACGGTCTCCAGGAGGTCGCCGGTGGTACCGGGCATGGCGGGGTGGCGGCCGATCACGATGACGCCGATGACGATGGCCATCAGTCCGGCGGATTCCCAGGCCAGCGCACCGGGGGTGACGCGGAGGCGGTCGCCGAGGAAGCCGACCGCGCACGCGATGCCGGTGATCGGCTGGGCCGCCGTCAGCGCGGGCAGGGACATCCGCAGCGGCGCGGCCTCGAAGGCGCTCTGCACCAGCAGCAGGCCGATCACACCCGCCGCCACCACCGCGTACGGCTGCCAGGTGCCCAGGACGGCGCCCAGCCCGTCGTGGTCGAGGCGTTGGGTGGTGGTCCGGGTGAGCGCGTCCTGGAGGCCGTAGAGCAGTCCGGCGGCCAGGGCCAGCAGGGTGGCCTCCTCGAACAGCGGCAGTTTGCGGGCCATCGACACCAGGAGCAGGGTCAGCCCGGTCACCGTGCCGACCACCAGCCAGTGCCGCAGCTCCCCGGCCGGTGCACCGCCGCCGGTCGGGCGGCCGGCCACGATGAAGGCGGTCACGCCGAGGCCGAGCAGCAGCACCCCCGCCCAGCCGGAGCGGCCGAGGCTCTGGCGGGTGAGCACCCGGGAGAGTGCCATGGCGAACAGCAGGTTGGTGGCGAGCAGCGGTTCGACCAGCGAGACCTCGCCCTGGTTGAGGGCGAGCGCGGAGAGGATCAGTCCGCTGACCATGAAGCCGGTGCCGAGCAGCCACTCGGGCATCCGCAGCAGGTCGAGCAGCAGTCGCCAGTGCAGCAGGTCGGCACGCGGGGCCCGCTGTGCCGCGTGCTGCTGGAGAACGAAGCCGAGGCCCAGGCAGCAGGCGGCGCTGAGTGCGAGGAGGAAGACCACCACGGAGGGACCACCTGAACGTCGCTGCCGGCGCCGCACCGGCGGTCCATCGCCCGACTGCCCGAGCGGCGCGCTGTCGCCAGCCTACCGCCGGGGCGGGGCGCGGACCCGCGGGACGCGGCCGCGCTTGCCGCCTCGGGCGCAGCGGGCGCACGCTGGTGTGAGCAGCCGCCACGGGCTCTGCATCCGTGCCGGTCTGACCAGGCAGGACGGGGGCCGGTGCCAGGAGGTGTGGCATGCACAACCAATGGGACGTGGAGCTCAGCTTCGAGGAAGACGGCGTTCACACGGGGTGCGAGGCGAGACTGACCGGGGCGAGGGCGCCGGGTCTCAGCGCGCACGGCGAGGCCGTCAAGAGCGCCGACGACCGCCCGCTCGCCCGGATCGGCGAGGAGGTCGCGGCCTCCCGCGCACTGGAGGAACTGGCCCACAAGCTGCGGGCGCAGGCCACGGGGGAGATCGAGGACGAGGGCCGCCGGCCCGGCTACTTGATCTACTGACGGGAGCCGCCCACCGGCAGCGGCCGCAGTCACGGACATCCGGACACCCGGCCGTCACGACGTCCGACGGGCCGCCACGGCCCACGGGGCACCGGCCGTCGGCTGTGGACCACGGTCGACGGGTCACCGGGCCCGCGGACGGCGCGGCCCCGTAGCCCGTTGCATCCCGTCGCGTCCCGCCGACGCGGAGGCGCGGAGACGCCCGGCCTGCAGGTCCGGCCGCCTGATCTGCGGCTCCGTCCGATGTCGGCCGAGGAGACCGACTTCGGAGCCGGCCCCGGGGAGCTGCCGGGACCGGACCCGGGTGTGGACGTGTGCCCCGGGGGCTGAGCCGGTGGCCCGGTGGGTGGTCAGGCCCAGGACCGGCTCGGGGGCAGCGGCCAGGCGGGCGGGGACGGGACGGGGCCGGTGGTGGTGAGCGGGGTGGCATCGCTCCGGCCGCTGAGCCAGGCGAGCAGGGTGTGGGCGGGGGCGGTGACGGCTGGACCGGCCGGGCCGAGCGTCCAGCGCCGGTCCAGGTCGGGGGCCTCGACCCGGCCGAGCGGGAAGCCGCGGGCGGCCAGGGCGGTGAGCGTGTCGTCCAGGGCCCAGGACACGTACGCGGCGGGCCAGTCGGACGGGCCGTAGCCGGTGGCCAGGTCGGTGTGATGGGTCTCCAGCTCGCGCCAGCAGCGGTGGAGGGTGAACCAGGCCGGGTGCGGCCAGCCGGCCAGCGCCGTCACCGTCGCGTTCCACGCCCCGTCCGGCATGGCCCGGGCGTCCGCGAGCAGGCCGGCGAGGGAGTCGTGCAGGTCGGCGGCGAGTTCGGCGGCCGGACGGGCCGCGCCGGACTCGACGGCGCGGGCCAGGGCGTCGGCGTCGGGGCGCGGCGTCGGTTCGGCACCGGTGCGGGCCAGGGCGAGCAGGCGGCGGTAGGCGTCGGCGCTGCGGGCGAGGTGGGTGACGACGTGCGCGCGGGTCCACCCGGGGAGAGCGGAGGGTGCGCGCAGGTCCTCGTCGGTGAGGACGCCGAGGGTGGCGGCGAGCCGGGCGCCGGAGCGGCCGAGTTCGTCGAGGAGGTCGGCGTGGGCGGTGTGCCGGGGCGGGGTCATGAGAGGGAGGGTGCCCGACGGACGGTCCGCCGATCCACCGCGGGGAAGCCGGTCCACCGCGGGGCGGCCGCGCCGCCGCGCCTGCCGTGGACCGGCCGTCCGGCGGGCGGTCAGACGCCGGGCCGGTCCAGCACGTTGCGGCAGTGTTCCCAGGCGGGTTCGGACAGCAGCGGGCGCCAACGGGTGAACAGGTCGAGCAGGTCCGCGCCGTACCGGGCGCGGACCTCGGGGCTGATGGCGGCGATGTCCAGCTCGTTGGCCGCGGTGAGCTCGGCGAAGTCGCGCCGGGCCGCCAGGCCCGGCCGCAGCCGGGCGCCGGTGAACCGGTCGACGAACGGGCCGTCCTCCTCGGTCAGTCCGCCGTAGGAGGCGGCGCGGTCGCAGGAGGCGTAGAAGTGGACGAGCGCCTCGGCCTCGGTGCCGATCGCCTCGACCAGTTCCGCCCGGCGTCCGAGGTCCAGGAGGGCGACCGGGAAGCCGTCGGTCCCGTAGAAGGCGTGACAGAGGCCGGCCGACACCAGCGCCGGGCGCGCGCCCCACGAGTCGAGCAGGGCACCGACGCGCTGCAGGTGTGCCAGCAGCGTGCCGCCGGGGTGCTCGATCCCGTCGGCTCCCGCCGTCCGCAACATCGCCACTGCTTCCGCGGTCATCCCTGCCCACCCCTTCGATCGGTCTTCCGGACGGTCCTCGTCCGTGTCCGTCCGACCGATCGATCGTAGAAGCGGGCGGGCCGTCGGGGACACCCGGCGGGGTGTGCCGGTCAGGGGTGCTCGGCGAGGAAGTCGGTGAGGTGGCGGTTCAGTTCGGGGGCGTCGGCCATGAGGAGGTTGTGGTGGGAGGCGTCGGGGAGGACGGTGACGGTGGCGTCGGGGAGGGCCTTGCGCGCCAGGGCGGCGACGCGGACCGCGTCATGGGTGCGGCTGCGTCCGGCGAGCAGCACGAGCGTCGGGGCGGTGAAGGTGCGCAGGCGCCCGGGAGCCGGGCGGCCGGTGACGGGGCGCGCGGCGGGGAAGCCGGCCTGGCCGAGGGCGAACAGCTCGCGCCAGGCGGGGTCGAGGCCGGTGCCGCCGGTCTCCCAGTCGAGGAAGGCGCGGGCCTTGCCGACGGTGCGCGGCGGCAGGAAGAGGGGCACCGCGTGCAGCAGGTAGCCCGGACGGAAGCCCGCGAAGCACTGGGTGGGGTCGAGCAGTGCGAGCCGGTGGATGCGTGCCGGGGCGTGCAGGGCGTACTCCAGCGCGATCCACCCGCCGTACGAGTGGCCGCAGAGGTCGGTCCCGGAGAGGCCGAGCCCGTCGAGGACGGCGTCCAGCCAGCCCATCAGGCCGGGCAGGCCGTCGAGCCGGGTTCCGTCGAGCACGCTGCGCCCGGGGTCGCCGATCAGGTCGACGGCGAGCACGCGGTGTCCGGCGGCCGCGAGCGCACCGACGTTGGCGAGCCAGCTGACCGAGGTGGCGCCGCCGCTGTGCAGCAGGACCAGCGGGCGGCCGTCCCGGGGGCCGCACGCGTTGACCCGGGTACTGCCGTGCGGCGTCCGGACGGTGAGGGCCTCGGCGGGGACGGGCCAGCGGGCGAGGGCGGCGTCGTAGGCGGCGAGGAAGGCGTCGGATGCGGCGGTGGCGGGGCGGCCGGAGGGTCCGGTCGTCCCGGTGCTCGCAGTGGCGCCGACGGTCTTGGTGGTGCGTGCTGACATCATGCCCTCCGATGAGTGGCGAATTAGCTCGCTGAACAATAATCTCGCTGAGCGAGAGAATAATCGCACGGGACGTGCCGGGGAAGGATGACAGGGTGGACGAATCCGAGGAGCCGATGCAGCTGGTCCATCTGCTGCGCGGGCTGACCGTCGAACTCGATCTGTTCGGGGCCGAGTTCGCCGGCCGGCACGGGCTGCACCCCACCGACCTGCGGGCGCTGATCCACCTGCTGGATGCCGCCCGGGCCGGAACGGTGGTGACCCCCGGTCGGCTGGGCGAGGCGCTGCGGCTCAACTCGGCGGGCACCACCGGGCTGATCGACCGGTTGGAGCGGCTCGGCCTGATCCGGCGCGAGCGCGACCCGGCCGACCGGCGGCGGGTCCGGTTGCTGGTGGAGGACCAGGCGATGGAGCTGGGACAGGCCTTCTTCGGCCGGCTGATCGCCGACCTGGTGGCGGCGATGGGACGGTTCGACGCGGGCGAGCTGGCGACGGCCCGGCGGTTCCTGCTGGCCATGACGGAGGTGGTGGGCGCCGCGCGCGAGGAGTGACCGGGACCTGGGCGGTGGCCGTGCGGCGAGCAGGGGCCGGGAAACTAGCGGTGATCGACGGGCGAGCGGGCGCCGGACTTCGGTCACCGGCCGTGTCACGAGCGGTGACAGCCTCGCGGCGTGCGGCGTGCGGCGTGCGGCGTGCGGCGTGCGGCGTGCGGCCGGTCAGGACGGGCCGAGGGCCCAGCTGACCGCCGAGAGCGTGGCCATCGAGGCCAGGGTTGACCACAGCACCGAGTCCCGGGCCAGTGCGGTGCCGTGCCCGTACTCGCGGGCGTAGACGAAGACGTTCTGGGCGGTCGGCAGGGCGGAGAACAGCACCACGGTGAGCAGTTGGTGTGCCGGCAGGTGGAGCAGGAACGCACCGACGGCGAACGCGCCCAGTGGCTGTATCAGCGTCTTCACCACGACCGCCACCCCGACCTCCGCGTACCGGGCCGTGCCGCCCGCGGCCGTGCCGCCCGGGGCCGGTTCGGCCGGGACCGTGCCGCCCGGGACCGTGCCGCCCGGGGCCGTGTCGCCCCTGGCCGGACGGTGGTGCAGCGACAGGCCGAGTGCCACCAAAGCGGTCGGCACGGCGGCCCCGCCGAGCAGTTCGCAGGAGTGGTTCAGCTCGGCCGGCAGGTGCCACCCCGTCGCGGAGACCAGCGCCCCGAGCGCGGCCGCCAGCAGGATGGGGTTGCGCAGCGGCAGGGTGAGCGCCGCCCGTCGGCCCGCGCGCCCGGTGTCCAGGACGGTCAGCGCGAGGGGCGTCACCAGCAGGGTCTGGAACAGCACCACCGGGGCGGCGAACGAGGCGTCGCCCAGGACCTGCACGGCGACCGGGATGCCGAGGTTGGCGGAGTTGACGTAGCCGGCCGCCATGCCGCCGATCGCCCGCTCGGCCGGGCCCCGGCCGAAGAACCGGTGGGCGGCCAGCACCCCCAGCGCGACCGCCAGCGCCGTTCCGGCGGCGAACGCCAGCATCGACGGATTGGCGAACCGGCCCAGCGGAGTGCGGCCGATCATCAGGAACAGCGCGGCCGGCATCGCCACGTGGAACACGAACCGGCTCAGCACCGCCTCCGCGTGCGGCCCGAGCAGCCCGCTGCGTCCGACCAGGTAGCCCGCTCCGGTCAGGGCCCAGATCGGGGCGAAGCCGGAGAGCAGTGGATGCAGGCTGGGCATGGTTCCTCGGATCGCTCGGGCCCCGCCGGGGCCGGGGTGCCGACGCGGCGGTGCCGGGTCGTCGGCACGGACGGGCGGCCGGGGGTCCTGCCCGGCCACGCCGCATCCAACCAGACAGAGCCCCGCGGCCTACCATGGCCCGGTGAACTATCTGAGCCTGTCCGAGGTGGAGACGATCGCGCGGAGCGCACACGGGGGGCAGGTCGACAAGAACGGCCGGCCCTACACCGAGCACCTGGCCGCGGTGGCGCACGGCGTGGCCGAGCGGGGCGGGAGCGAGGAGCAGGTCGCCGCGGGCTGGCTGCACGACGCGATCGAGGACGACGCGCTCACCCGTGACTGGCTGAGGCGGTAGCTGACGCGCAGCGGCGGGCCCTCGTCGACCCGGCGGAGCACGAGCCCGGCGTCGGCCAGCTCGGTGAGCCGGTCGGAGAGCATGCGCTCGCTGATGCCGGGGACGGCCCGGCGCAGTTCGGAGAAGTAGGCCGGCCCGTTGTGGGTGAGCACGGCCAGGATCAGGCCGGTCCAGCGCTTGCCGAGCAGGCTGAAGACGCGGGTCAGCGCCACGTCCGCACCGGTGCAGACGGGCGTCGCCGTGCACGCGCCGGGGAGCGCGTCGGTCCCGTCGGTCGCTACCTCGTGCTGGGCCATGCGTACAGGGTACCTGGCCCGTCCCCAGTGACTATAGAAAAGTAAGCTGCTACCGTACTTATAGCTGCGGGGGAAAGAGCAGCTACTTATTCGACGGAGGTCCCCTCATGCCCACTCTGCTGCACCTCGACTCGTCCGCCTTCACCGACGGCTCCGTCTCCCGCGAGGTCTCCGCCGCGTTCCGCGCCGCCTGGCAGGCCCGGCACCCGGAGGGCACGGTGGTCTACCGGGACCTCGCCGCCCGGCCGGTGCCGCACCTGGACGCCCACGGCATCTCCGCCGCCTTCACCCCGGCCGGGCAGCAGAGCCCCGAGCAGGCGGCCGCCCTCGCCCTGCGCGAGGAGCTGATGACCGAACTGGAGCAGGCCGACGCCATCGTGATCGGCACGCCGATGTACAACTTCACGATCCCGTCCAGCCTCAAGGCCTGGCTGGACCAGGTGATCCTGATGGGCCGCACGGCGGGGGAGAGCCCCTCGGCGGCCGGCACGCCGGTCACCGTGGTCGCGGCGCGCGGCGGCTCGTACGCGCCCGGCGCCCCGCGGGAGCCCTTCGAGTTCGTCACCACCTACCTGGAGAAGGTGCTGACCGGGATGCTCGGGCTGGAGGTCGACTTCATCGTCCCCGAGTTCACCCTGGCGGCGACCGTCCCGGCGATGGCCGGGTTCGTCCAGCAGGCCGCCGAGTCCAAGGCGCAGGCGCTGGAGGACGCGGCGCGCAAGGCCGAGGCGCTCGCCGCCTGAGGCCGGTCCGGGCGTGTCTGACGGGGAATCGGCGGGTCGTGCTCCCATGCTGTAGGGCGCAGGGAGTCCGACCGCCGACCAGAGGGAGCCACCCGTGACGCCGTCCCCGTCCGAGGAGCGTGCCGGCGCCGTCGACGGCACCGGCCGCGAGGCCGCCGGGGCCCGGCCGCTGGAGGTCGCCGTCTTCACCGGCCCCGAGTCGGCCTTCTTCGCGACGTCCACGCTGATCCTCGGCGAGCGCACCGCGATCCTGGTCGACGCCCAGCTCACCCGCAGCGCCGGCCGGGAACTGGCCGAGTGGGTCGCCGGGAAGGGCCGCCGGCTGCTGGCCATCGTCGTCACCCACCAGCACCCCGACCACTACTTCGGCGCCGAGGAGGTGCTGAAGCTCTTCCCGGAGGCACAGCTGCTCGCCGCGCCCCCGGTGGTGGACGGCATCCTGCGCACCGCCGCCGCCAAGGTCGCCCAGTGGAAGCCGGTGTACGGCGACGACATCCCCGACCACCCGCTGGTGCCCGCCCCGCTGCTGCCGCAGCCGCTGATGATCGACCGCCAGGTGATCCCGGTGCTGCTGCTCGGCCAGGGCGACTGCGGCGACTCCACCGTGGTGCACGTGCCCAGCATCGGCACCGTGATCGCCGGGGACTTCGTCTACAACGGCACCCACGTCTGGACCGCCGACACCACCCCGGAGCAGCGCACCGCCTGGACGCACAACCTCGGCCGGATCGCCGGACTCGGCGCCCAGCGGGTGATCGCCGGCCACCGGGCGCCCGACCGGGGTGACGAGGCGGCCCGGGTGCTCGCCTTCACCGGCGAGTACCTCCAGGACTTCGACCGGCTGCTGGCCGCGTACCCGGACGATCCGGAGGCGCTGGTCACCGCGATGAACGAGCGGTACGGGGAGCTGACCCTGCCGGCCATCCTGGAGCTGGGCGCCGCCGCCAACACCGCCCGCCCCCGGCCCGCGGCCGAGGACGACGACGGCATCATCGACGCGGAGATCGTGGAGGACGACCCCGGGGCCTGATCCGGCCGGGCGGATACTGGCGGCATGACGCCGTACGACGTGATCGTGCCCGCCGGTGGCGCCGCCCGGAGGCTCGGTGGCGCGGACAAGCCCGGCCTGACGGTCGGCGAGACCACGCTGCTCGACCGGGTGCTCGCCGCCTGCGCCGGGGCCCGCACCACCGTGGTGGTCGGCCCGGTCCGGCCGACCGCCCGCACCGCGGTGCGCTGGACCCGCGAACAGCCGCCCGGCGGCGGGCCGGTGGCGGCCGTCGCGGCCGGCCTCGCCGAGGTGACGGCCGGGATCGTGCTGCTGCTCGCCGCCGACCTGCCGTTCCTGGACGAGCGCACCGTCGGCCGGCTCGTCACCGCCCTCGCCGGGGCGGAACCGGACACCGAGGCCGTCGTCCTGGTCGACGCCGCCGGGCGTGACCAGCCGCTCGCCGCCGCCTATCGCACCGCCGCCCTGCGCACCGCGCTGGCCGCCGTCGGCGACCCGGCCGGCCTGCCGCTGCGCCGGCTCACCGGCGGCCTGCACACGCTGCGGCTGGCGGACACCGACGACGTCACGTACGACTGCGACACCTGGGAGGACCTGGAGCGCGCCCGCGAGCGCGAGGGCGGGTGAGGGCGTGTCCGACGACTCCCGCCTGGCGGGCGACGCGAATCGTCGGACACGCCCGGGCGTGCCCTGCCGCGGTGGGCCTCCGGGGCCGTGCTCACGGCGCCGCCGGGGCCGCGTGAGCGAAACGACGCGCGCCGCTCACCGGGCAAACATCCCGGGGAAACCGGTGATCAGGCAGCATGGGGCCCATGGAGCGCACGCTGGATGACTGGATGGCCGAGGTCGCGGCCGAGCTGGGGATCGACCTGGACGTCGACGTCCACGGACTGCTCGACCTCGCCCGGGTGGTCGCCCACGGGGTGGCCCGGCCGGCCGCGCCGCTGACCGCCTTCCTGGTCGGCTACGCGGCCGCGCAGCAGGGCGGCGGGCCCGCGGCGGTGGCCGAGGCGTCCCGGCGGACCGCCGAGCTGGCCGAGCGCTGGGCCGCGGCGGCCGGGCCGGACCCGTCGTGAACACCGTGGAGGAGGACCAGGTGCTCGGCCGGTTCCGCACCGCAGGACCGGCGACGCCCGACTGGGCGCGGGCCCGGGAGACCGCCCGCCGGGCCGGACTGCGCCCGCTCCCCCCGGAGCTGCTGGACCTGGCCGGCGCACTCGGCCGCACGCTCGCCGAGCCGCTCACCGCGCTCACCGACCTGCCCGCCTTCGACACCTCGGCGATGGACGGCTGGGCGGTGGCCGGCCCCGGCCCCTGGCGGGTGGCCGGCCGGCTGCTGGCCGGTGAGCAGGCGGAGCCGCTGGCCGACGGCGCGGCCGTGGAGATCGCCACCGGCGCGCAGCTGCCGCCCGGAGCCACCGCGGTGCTCCGCCGCGAGCACGGCGAGCGGGCGGCCGGGCTGCTGCACGACCGCACCCCCGGCTCGCTGACCACCGGTCAGGACGTCCGCCCGCGCGGCCAGGAGTGCCGCCGGGGCGAGGCGCTGCTGCCGGCCGGCACGCCGGTCGGCCCGGCCGTCCTGGGCCTGGCCGCGGCCTGCGGCCACGACCGGCTGGCCGTCCGCCGCCGCCCGGTGGTCGAGCTGCTCGTCCTGGGCGACGAACTGCTCGCCTCCGGCCTGCCGCAGCCCGGTCTGGTCCGGGACGCGCTCGGCCCGCTGCTGCCGCCGTGGCTGCGCGCGGCCGGTGCCGAGGTGAGCGGGGTGCGGGCGGTCCGGGACGACTTCGGCCTGCTCCGGGACGCCGTCCGGCACTCGACCGCGGACGTGGTGGTGACCACCGGGGGGACGGCGGCGGGGCCGGTCGACTTCCTGCACCGGGCGCTCACCGAGGCCGGGGCGCGGCTGCTGGTGGACGGGGTCGCCGTCCGCCCGGGGCATCCGATGCTGCTCGCCGCCCTGCCCGGCGGCCGCCACCTGGTGGGCCTGCCCGGCAATCCGCTGGCCGCGGTGGCCGGCACCGTCACGCTGGCCCTGCCGCTGCTGCACGCCCTGGGCGGCCGGGCGGCCGGCGAGCCGGTGCTCGCCCCCGCCGCCGTCGACCTGCCCGGCCACCCCGCCGACACCCGGCTGCTGCCGGTCCGCCGGACGGTGCGCGGCGCCGTCCCGCTGGCGTTCGACGGCCCGGCGATGCTGCGCGGCCTGGCCCGGGCGGAGGCGCTCGCCGTGGTGCCGCCCGGCGGCGTGGCGGCCGGCGGGACGGTGGAACTGCTGGCGACGCCGTGACCGGCCCGGAGCCGGTCGCCGGCCTCAGCCGCCCGGCGTGACGGCCGGCCCGATGGTGATGACCCGGTCGGTCAGCTGGAGGGTGGCGGCCTCCGGGTCGGTGTACTTGAGCACCCGCCGGCCGCGCACCACCGCGACCACCAGGTCGGTGCACTCGCGCGGGCCGTGTCCGGCCTCGGCCCGGGTGACCGGGCGCTCGTACACGTCGAGGCCGGTGCCGTAGGTGAGCAGGTCCTCCATCACCGCGCCGGCGTGCGGGCTGAGCATCGACATGCCGAGCAGGCGGCCCGCCGAGCTGGAGCTGGTGACCACGACGTCGGCGCCGCTCTGCCGCAGCAGCGGGGCGTTCTCGTCCTCGCGGACGGCGGCGACCACGGTGGCGCCCTTGTTGAGCTGGCGGGCGGTCAGGGTGACCAGCGCGGCGGTGTCGTCGCGTTCGGGGGCGACCACCACCCGGGCGGCGCGGGGGAGTTCGGCGCGCAGCAGGGTCTCGGTGCGGGTGGCGTCGCCGACCACGCCGGCCAGGCCGTCCAGGGCGGCCTGCTCGATCACCTTGCGCTGCGGGTCGACGACCACGATCTCGTCCCGGCGGACGCCCTGCCCGAGCAGGGTGGCGACGGCACTGCGGCCCTTGGTGCCGTAGCCGATCACGACGGTGTGTTCCCTCACGGCGGACCTCCAGCGTCCGATCCGCCACTGCCGGCGGGTGCGTTCGGTGAGCACTTCGAGCGTGGTGCCGACCAGGATGATCAGGAAGAGCACGCGCAGCGGGGTGATCACGAAGATGTTGGTGAGCCGGGCGCTGTCGCTGAACGGGGTGATGTCGCCGTACCCGGTGGTGGAGAGCGTCACGGTGGCGTAGTACGCCGCGTCGAGGAAGCTCAGGCTCCCGTCGGCGTTGTCGTGGTAGCCGTCGCGGTCCAGCCAGACGAGCACGGCGGTGGCCAGCAGCACGGCGAGCGCCAGCAGCAGCCGCCCGGACACCTGGCGCAGCGGTGCCCGCGGCTTCTGCGCCGGGAGGACGATCCGGTCGCCGGCCTCGACGTCGGGTGCGGGCCGGCCGGCGCGCCACGCCGGCCGGCGCTGCCGGAGGCCGGTCCCCTTGGCCCCGGAGGGCTGCTCGCCGTTCGTCACGTCGTCAAGCATGGCGCGGGCGCGGGGCGGTGGAGGCCCTGCGGGGGCCGCCCGGGCGTGTCGGCGGCCGGTCGCCGCCGGGGGCGTCCGCCGCGGGGAGGCGCCCGGGACGCAGTAGCTTCGGGGCATGCATGCGATGACGATTCCTGAACCCGGCGGGCCCGAGGCGCTGGTCTGGGCCGAGGTGCCGGATCCGGTGCCCGGCGAGGGCGAGGTGCTGGTCGAGGTGGCGGCCTCCGCGGTCAACCGTGCCGACCTGCTCCAGCGGCAGGGCTTCTACAACCCGCCGCCCGGCAGTCCGCCGTACCCCGGACTGGAGTGCGCGGGCCGGATCGTCGCCCTCGGGCCCGGGGTGGCGGGCTGGGCGGTCGGCGACGAGGTGTGTGCGCTGCTGGCCGGCGGCGGCTACGCGGAGCTGGTCGCGGTGCCGACCGGGCAGCTGCTGCCGGTGCCGAAGGGGCTCACCGTGGAGCAGGCCGCCGCGCTGCCCGAGGTAGTCTCGACGGTCTGGTCCAACGTCTTCCTCACCGCCCACCTGCGGCCGGGCGAGACGGTGCTGCTGCACGGCGGCGCCAGCGGCATCGGGACGATGGCGATCCAGCTGGCCAAGGCGGTCGGCGCCCGGGTGGCGGTGACGGCGGGCAGCGCGGAGAAGCTGGCCCGGTGCGCCGCGCTGGGGGCGGACATCCTGATCGACTACCGCGAGCAGGACTTCGTCGAGGCGCTCCGGGAGGCCACCGACGGTGCCGGGGCGGACGTGATCCTCGACATCATGGGCGCGAGGTACCTGCAGCGGAACGTGGACGCGCTGGCGGTGAACGGCCGGCTGGTGATCATCGGGCTGCAGGGCGGGGTGCAGGGCGAGCTCAACCTCAACACGCTGCTGCGCAAGCGCGGGGCGGTGGTCGCGACCAACCTGCGCGGGCGGCCGCTGGCCGAGAAGGCCGCGATCGTGGCGGCGGTGCGCGAGCACGTCTGGCCGCTGGTCGAGTCCGGGGTGGTGAAGCCGGTGATCGACCGGGTGCTGCCGCTGGCGGAGGCGGCCGCCGGGCACCGGGTGCTGGAGGCGGGCGAGCAGGTCGGCAAGGTGGTGCTGCGGGCCTGATCCGGCCCGGTGCCCCCGGTGGCGGGCGGCGGGGACGACCGGGCGGTTGGTGCACAGCCGTTCGAAATGCCCGGAATGTCGGATTGTGTGAATCTGGTCGGGAGCTGTCCCGCCGCCGACCCCGCCCGTGCGCGGTCGGCCGTCGGAAGGACCTCGACCGTGGCCGCACCTTCGAAGACGTCCCTCGGGCCGCTGCCCGTCGCGCGCTCCCGCCGCCGCTTCCCGGGCACCCGTCGCCGGGGCGGCCGCCGGCTCCGCCTGCTGCTCACGGTGGCGGTGCTGGGTCTCGCCGTACCGCTGGGCGTCGGGCCGGCGCTGGCGGCTCCGTCCGGTCCCGCGGAACGGCAGGCCGGTCCGGGGGTGTCCCTCCGGCCGGGACCACCGGCGGGTCCGTCCGCCCCGTCCGCCCCGTCCGCTCCGTCCGCCTCGTCCGACCTCTCCGACCTCTCCGACCAGTCCGGTCCGGCCGTCCCGCCGTCGGGACCGGTGGGCACCGGCGGGCCGTCCGGCGGGCCCGGCCGGCCCGGCTCGCCGCACGCGGGGGCCGTGACCGCGACCGGGCTCCCGGACTCCGACGAGCCGTCCCCGGAGACGCCGGCACCGGGCGGACCGCCGGCACCGGCCGGCCCGTCCGCACCTGCGGCGAGCGCGGAGCCCGGACCGGGCCCGGCCGCGCCGGCCGCGGC
>NZ_JBEYVJ010000179.1:0-14286 GCF_040643935.1 Kitasatospora sp. NPDC047058
GTCAGACGGCCCCGAACTCGCCGGCCCGGATGGCAGAGACGAAGGCCGACCACGCATCAGCCTGGAAGACCAGCGCGGGCCCCATGGGGTCCTTGCCGTTCGCAGACGGTGGCCGCGCTGAAGACGTACCTGCCGGTGCTGGTCGACTCGGGGTACTACTTCACCGCCCCGCCGGGGTGACGAAGCCGGACCGGTCGGCGGGTAGCGGCTTTCCGGCCCAAACCACTCGAAAGGGTGGATTAGATGAACCGTTTCTGCAGATTTTTGGCCTTTAGGGTGATGTCGCATCAATTCCCTAGGTACCGCCGGGTACCGCCGTGAAAGGCCCATCCCCCATGCGTCTCCGCAATGCCGTGATCGCCGCCGCCAGTGCCGTCGTCCTCGCCCTCGCCGTCCCCACCTCCGCGAACGCGGCGGTCGGTGAGTTCCTCTACAAGGTCGGCCCCGGCGTCCCGGCCGGCATCGCGGATCCGGAGAGCGGCACGTGCATCGACCTCTTCGGGGCGACCGAGGAGAACCCGGCGTTCGCGCCCTCGAACTTCACCAACTCGACGGCGACCGTCTTCCTCGACTTCGACTGCGCCGGCGACACCTACTACGTGATGAACCCGGGCAAGGTCCTCGGTGACCGGCTGAAGCTGCGGTCCGTGGTCTTCTCCTGAGCCGGCCGGCTCAGGAGGCGTTGCGGGCCGGCCGGCCCGGCGATCGGGCGGGGCCGTTCCGGTGCGACGACACCGGAGCGGCCCCGCCGAGTCGTGTCGCGGGGCGGCCCGCCGGGCCGGCGTCCTGCCGCACCCGGCCGTGGCCGATGCGCGGCGGAGTTCCTCGCCACATTATGGGTAACGGCGTTACCCATGAGATACGCTGTTACCATGAACACGCCCT
Organism: Kitasatospora sp. NPDC047058; assembly: GCF_040643935.1. Classification (NCBI taxonomy): domain Bacteria; kingdom Bacillati; phylum Actinomycetota; class Actinomycetes; order Kitasatosporales; family Streptomycetaceae; genus Kitasatospora; species Kitasatospora sp. NPDC047058. The sequence continues at coordinate 886 of NZ_JBEYVJ010000179.1, forward strand.
ACCAGGACGCCCAACGCGCCGGCCAAGCGGCCGTGCGCACCACGATCCTCGACCACTCCATCGACCTGCTGGTCACGGAGGGACCGGCCGCGCTGACGATGCGGCGGATCGCCACCGGGATCGGCGCGTCGACCAAGGTCCTCTACACCATGTTCGGAGGCAAGGAAGGGCTGGTCGACGCGCTCTACCGGGAGGGGTTCGCCCGCCTGCGGCGGGTGCAGCAGCAAGCCTCCCGGACCGAGGACCCGTTGACCCGGCTCAACGACCTCGCGGCCGCCTACCGTGCCCACGCCCTGGCCGAACCGGCCTACTACCGGGTGATGTTCGAGCAGGCGGTGCCCGGCTTCCGGCCGAGCACCGAGGCCTTGGACGTGGCCGAGAGCGCCTTCGACGCCTCCGTGGCCGCCGTTCAGGCCTGCATCGACTCCGGCGTGTTCGGGCCGGGAGACGCACACGAGATCTCGAAGATCCTGTGGGCGGCGGCACACGGCGCCGTGAGCCTGGAGATCGCCGGCCACTTCCCGCCGGAGACCGCGGCCCGCCGCTTCGACACACTGATGGCGGCCGTGGGACACGCCTTCCTCGCCGCCGAGCACGGACAAGGACGGACATCATGACGGTCAACCGCTATCTGTCGGGAAGCTTCGCGCCGGTCACCGAGGAGGTCACCGCGTTAGACCTGCCGGTCACCGGCCGGATCCCGGCCCACCTCAACGGCCGCTATCTGCGGAACGGCCCCAACCCGCTCGGCATCGAGGACCCGGCCGCCCACATCTGGACGCTCGGTGCCGGCATGGTGCACGGCGTCCGCATCCGCGACGGCCGGGCCGAGTGGTACCGCAACCGCTGGGTGCGGTCCTCCTCCGTCGCCGACCGGCTGGGAGAACCACGGCGGGGGACTCCCGTCGACGAGCGGCTGGACATGGCACCGAACGTGCAGGTCGCGGGTCTCGCGGGCCGCACCTTCGCCCTGCTGGAGGGCGGGATACGCCCGTACGAGCTCGGCTACGACCTCGACACGGTGGGCCCCAGCGATCTCGGAGCGACTCCCGAGGGCTACAGCGCCAACGCCCATTCCGTCTTCGACCCGCACACCCGGGAACTGCACTCGCTCGCCTTCCTGTACGGCTCGCAGCACGTCCAGCACATCGTGATGGACGAATCCGGCACGGTGGTGCGGACCACGCTGATCCATACGCCCGGGAACCCCTACATGCACGACTTCGCGCTGACCGAGCACCATGTGGTCCTCTTCGACGCGCCCGTGGTGTTCAGCGCCGCCCGGCTGCCGACCGGAGTCCCCTTCGTCTGGGACGAGTCCCACCGGGCACGGGTGGGCGTGATGCCACGTGCCGGCGGCGAGGTCCGCTGGTTCGAGGTCGCCCCCGGCCTGGTGGGTCACACGCTCAACGCCTACGAGGACGGCACGGACGTGGTCATCGACATCGTCCGGCACCCCGAGGGCTTCGACATCAGGGACTTCGGCACCAGCCGTCCCACTCTGGACCGCTGGCGGGTCGACCTGGTCGCCGGGAAGGTCCGGGAGGACCGGCTGGACGACCGGATCCAGGAGTTCCCCCGGGTCGACTCCCGCTGTGTCGCGCGCCCCCACCGGTACGGGTACTCGGCCGCGGTCGAGCTCTACGCGCCGCCCACCGGCCCGGGGGACCCGCGGCCGAACGAGGGGTTCAGCAGTGCGCTGCTCAAGCACGATCTCGTGCGCGGTACGACCGAGGCGCACGAGTTCGGCAGGTTCGGGGCGGTGGGCGAGGGCGTGTTCGTCCCCACGGAGTCGCCCGTGGCCGAGGACGACGGATACGTGATGGCGTACGTGCACGACGCCGGGCGCGGCGCGGCGGACCTGGTGATCCTGTCGGCCCAGGACTTCACGGGTGAACCGGTCGCCCGTGTCCACCTTCCCGTGCGGATCCCTCTCGGCCTCCACGGCAACTGGGTCCCGGGTGACCCGTGGAGTGCCCGGCCGTAGGGGCTGGCGCCGATGCCCGTCGAGGGCTTCACCGGTGTGCTCCGGGGTGCCCTGACCGCAGGGTGCCCCGGGTGGGGCTGCGGCGTAGCGTGACGAGGGGAGGGTTCACGCGGTCCCGGAGGCGGAGGAGGAACGATGTCCGTACGGGAACCGGACCCGGTGAAGCAGGAGGAGTTCGCGGGTCGGATGGTGCAGACGTTGAACGACGCCTGCCTTGCGTTCATGGCCAGCATCGGCCACCAGACGGGCCTGTTCGACACCATGGCCGGCCTCGACCCGTCGAGCAGCGCGGAGATCGCCCGGGCCTCCGGTCTGGACGAACGCTACGTGCGCGAGTGGCTCGGTGCGATGGTCGTCGGCGGGGTCGTCGACTACGACGCCGAGCGCGGCACGTACCTGCTGCCGCCCGAGCACGCGGCCGCGCTGACCCGGGCGGCCGGGCCGGACAACCTGGCCGGGATGATGCAGTACCTCGCGCTGATGGGCGACGTCGAGCAGGGGCTGATCGACTGCTTCCGCAGCGGCGGCGGGATGCCGTACTCGGCGTACCCGCGGTTCCAAGCGCTGCAGGCCGAGGAGTCCGCCCGGGTCTACGACCTCGCGCTGGTCGGGGGGATCGTGCCGCTCGTCCCCGGGCTGCCCGACCGGCTGCGGGAGGGGATCGGCGCACTCGACATCGGCACCGGGCAGGGGCACGCCGTGAACGTGCTGGCCAAGGCCTTCCCGGCGAGCCGGTTCACCGGCGTCGACATCGCGGAGAACGGCATCGCCGCCGCCCGGGCCGAGGCCGCCGCGCTCGGGCTGGCCAACGCGCACTTCGAGGTCGCCGACTCGGCCGGGCTGGCCGGCGCGTACGACCTGGTCACCGCCTTCGACGTGATCCACGACCTGGCCCGCCCGGCCGAGACGCTGGCCGCCGTGGCCCGCGTGCTGCGGCCCGGCGGCGTCTTCCTGATGGGCGACATCGCCGCCAGCAGCCGGCTGGAGGAGAACATCGCCCACCCGCTCGCCCCGGCGCTCTACACCTTCTCGACCTTCTACTGCATGACGGTCTCGCTCGGCGAGGGCGGCGCGGGGCTGGGGACGGTGTGGGGCGAGCAGACCGCCCGGCGGATGCTGGCCGAGGCCGGGTTCGGCGCGGTGGACACCGCGCAGGTCGAGGGCGACATCCTGAACGTCTACTACATTGCGCGTCCGGACGGCGCCGCGGCGTAGCCGGCCGCCCCTGGGCCACCGGGTACGCGGTGCGTGCCCGGCGTCCGCGGGCGTCCGCGGGCGCGTCCGGCCCGCCGGTGCGGGTGGCTCTGGCGGTGCGGGTGGCCTCGGCGGACGGCCGGACGTAGGTTCGAAGGAGTCCGAGCGAAGGAGGGCGGCGATGACCGGCAACGGCTACGCACACCCCGAGGCGCTGGTACCCACCGAGTGGCTGGCCCACCACCTGGACGACGGCACGATCCGGGTCGTCGAGGTGGACGAGGACACCACCGCGTACGAGCAGGGGCACATCCCCGGAGCGGTCGGCTGGAACTGGACCACCGACCTGCACAGCCGGGTGGGGCGCGACTACACCGACCGGGACGGCATGCAGCACCTGCTGCGCGCGGCCGGGGTGGAGGACGACACCACCGTGGTGCTGTACGGCGGGAACAACAACTGGTTCGCCGCCTATGCGTACTGGCTGCTGCGGCTGCGCGGCTTCGGGCCGGTCCGGCTGCTCGACGGCGGGCGGAAGAAGTGGGAGCTGGAGGGGCGGGAGCTCACCCGGGCGGTGATGGACTACCAGCACAGCGCGTACCGGCTGGCCGGTCCCGAGCACCCCGAGGTGCGCGCGCTGCGGGACGAGGTGCTGGCCAAGGCGGAGGTGTTCGCCAAACCCGGTTCCGACGCCGTGCTGGTCGACGTCCGCTCGCCGGCCGAGTACCGGGGCGAGGCGCTGGCGCCGCCGCACCTGCCGCAGGAGCAGGCGCAGGTGCCCGGCCACATCCCCGGTGCGGTGAACATCCCCTGGTCGCAGGCGGCCAACGACGACGGGACCTTCCGCTCGGCGGAGGAGCTGCGGGCGCTGTACGGCGGGCAGGGCGTGGAGTCCGAGCGCGAGGTCATCGCGTACTGCCGGATCGGGGAGCGCTCCGCGCACACCTGGTTCGCGCTCACCGAGCTGCTCGGGTACCCGCACGTGAAGAACTACGACGGCTCGTGGACGGAGTACGGCTCGCTGGTGCGGGCGCCGGTGGCGCTGGGGGCGTAGGCGCGCAGGTCCGTCGGGGCCTCCGCGGGCGGGGCCCGGTCCCCGGGTGGAGCCGTCGTGTCAGCGGCACGGCGGCTTCATTTCGGCCGGTTTCTTCGCATGAACATTTCATCTGACAGGAGTGGGCGGGGGTTCGCCGGGACAGGGATCGATGCGACCCAACCGTCCCAGTGACCCTGGAGGACCACCGTGCGCAAGGGACTGATCGTCTCTGCCGCCGCCGGCGCGCTCGCCCTGCTCCTGACCGTCCCCGCCGCGGCAGCGCCGTACACCCCGGGCGCACCGGGCATCGGGGACGCCTACTACCCCAACGCCGGCAACGGCGGCTACGACGTGTCGCACTACGACATCCGGCTCAAGTACCAGCCCGCCACGGACGAACTGGAGGGCACCGCCACCATCCTGGCCACCGCCACCCAGGACCTCTCGCGCTTCGACCTGGACTTCGTGCTCGGCGTCAAGGAGGTGCTGGTCAACGGCCGCACCGCGAAGTTCGCCGCCACCGGGGAGTCGGAGCTGGAGATCACCCCCGCCCGGCCGCTCGCCAAGGGCAGCCCGGTGACCGTCGTCGTCCGCTACGCCGGCAAGCCCGGCGAGGTCGAGCGCGGCGGCTACTCCGCGTGGCTGCGCACCCCCGACGGCGGGGTCGCGGCCAACGAGCCCGAGGGCTCCGCCTGGTGGTACCCGAGCAACGACCACCCCACCGACAAGGCCACCTTCGACGTCTCCGTCCAGGTGCCCGACGGCACCCAGGCGATCAGCAACGGCATCCTCACCGGCCAGAGCTCCCGGGCCGGCTGGACCCGGTACAACTGGCGCCAGACCAAGCCGCAGGCGACGTATCTGGCCACCCTGGCGATCGGCAGGTTCGACATCAGGACCGACACCACGCCGGGCGGCCTCCCGGTCGTCACCGCCTACAGCAAGGACCTCGGCGACAACGACGGCGCGGCCCGGGCCAGCGTCGAGCGCACCGGCGAGCTGGTCGACTGGCTGAGCGGCTACTTCGGCGACTACCCGTTCACCTCGGTCGGCGGCTACGTGCCCAACGTACCCACCGGGTACGCCCTGGAGACGCAGACCCAGATCTTCTACAGCCCCGCGCAGTTCTCCCGCGGCGCCAACACCTCGGTCGTGGTGCACGAGCTGGCCCACCAGTGGTACGGCGACAGCGTCTCCGTCCAGCGCTGGAGCGACATCTGGCTCAACGAGGGCTTCGCCCGCTACGCGCAGTGGCTCTGGTCCGAGCACGAGAACGAGGGCACGGCGCAGGAGCTGGCCGACTACGTCTACGCCAGCTACCCGGCCGGCAACGCGTTCTGGACCGTCAAGCCGGGCGACCCGGGGGCGGACCACCAGTTCGCCGGCGCCGTCTACGACCGCGGGGCGGTGGCCATCCAGGCGCTGCGCAACGCCGTCGGGGACGAGGCGTTCTTCCGGATCCTCAAGGGCTGGCCGGCCGAGCGCAAGTACGGCAACGCCACCATCCAGCAGTTCCAGGCGTACGCCGAGCGGGTCTCCGGGAAGCCGCTCGGGGCGCTGTTCGACACCTGGCTGTTCACCGCCGCGAAGCCGGCGGCCGACTCGGCGGGCGTGCCGGCCACCTCGGCCGCCCCGTCGGGCGCGGCGGGGCTGGCCCCGGCCGCCGGGGCCGGGCGGCCGGAGCCGAAGTCCTGGAAGAGGATCCAGGAGACCAACTCGGTGCACGAGCACGAGCAGGGGCACGCGCACTGACGGGGTGACGGGCCGGGCCCGGGCGGCCGCAGGACGCGGCCGGCCGGGCCTCGGCGTGGGCCCGGCCGGGGATCAGCGGCCGGGGATCAGCGACCGGGGCCGGGAAGGGCCCGGGCCTCGGTGACGACCAGGTCCTCGATGCCGTGGAGGAAACGTTCCATCGCGGGGCGGGGGAGCACCGAAGGGTCGGCGGTCAGGGCGAGTTCGACGGCGCCCGGGGTCCGGAGCGCGTCCAGCGCGTAGCTGAGGCCGGGGCGCGGTTCGAACTCCTGCGGCCAGCGAAGGGTGCTGCGGGCCGGGTCGAGCGGGTCACCGGGGTCACCGGCGTCGCTGCTGCCGGTCGCCGCAGCGGCGTCGGTGGCCGGCGCCGGGACCAGGTCGCGGGTGTCGTTGACGATGCAGGACCGGTCGGCCAGCGGGCCGTGTCCGGCGGTCAGCCGGGCGATCTCCGCGTCCAGCAGGCGCTTGTTGTAGTACGCGTGCCGGTAGGTGGCGATCGAGGCGGCGTGGGTGCGCCGGACGACGGCGCCGAACTCGCCGTCGGCGTCCGGCAGGTGGAGCAGGCCGTCGCCGGCCACCGGGCTCACCGCGGTGGTCAGGCCGGGCAGGAAGCGGTTGTTGACGATCACCTGGAGCACGGCGTCGGGCGAACCGGACAGCCGGGCCGTCATCACCGCGGTGGCCGCGAGCAGTACCGAGGAACCGCTCACCCGGTGGCCGGCCGCGACGCGGTCGACGGCCCGGAACAGCGCCGGGGAGCTGAGCACGGCGTTCGGGAACGGCCGGGCCACGTCGTCCGCGGCCGGCGGGAAGAGCCGCGGCGGGCCGGAACGGAGCTTGCGCAGCACGTGCGCGCGGGCGTTGGCGTCACGCTTCAGGCCGCGTTCGGAGGTCTGGAACGCGGCCTCCTCCAGCGGCTGCTGGGCGGGCCGGCGGGCGCGGACGGCCTCGGGCGGCTCGCCGAGGGACAGCTCGGTGAGGTCCATGACCAGCCGGCCCATGCCGGCACCGTCCACCGCGGTGTGCGAGAGGACGAGCGAGATGTGCCGGGCCAGGCCGTCCGCGACGACCAGGCCGACCCGGAGCGGCCACTCCGCGGCGCAGTCGAAGGGCAGCGCGGCCAGTTCGTCGTGCAGGGCCCGGCCGGTCGCGGCGAGTTCGGCCGGGCCGCCCCGGCCGGGCCGGGTGTGCACGGGCAGCCGGCCGGCCGGGTCGACGGTCTGCCGGAGCCGGCCGGCGTCGTCCTGGTGGAGTCTGGTGTGCAGCGAGTCGTGCAGGTGGAGCAGGCCGGTCAGGGCGGCGAGGACCACCGGCACCGGCAGGCCCGGGTCCAGCGGGGCGGCCGTGGTGATGTTGTAGCGCGGGGCGTCGGCGGGTGACAGCCGGCCGACGGCGTCCCAGATGGCCTGTTGGCCCCAGGTGGCCGGACCGGTGCCGGACCGGCCGGACGCGAGGGTGATCTCCAGCTGCTGACTCGTGGTCACCGTGTGGCTCTCCGATGTGCGGTTCTGGGCCCGGTGCGCGGCGGTGCGTGGTGTGCGGTGCGTTGGTGCATGGCGCCTGAGGTGCCTCGGGTGCGTGACGCGTGCGGTGCCGTGCGACCGGGCGGGACGGAGGTGCGGTGGGAGCGCGGGTGCCGCCGGTGGTGCTGGGAGAAGAGTCTGACGCACCGTCTCGGCCGGCGTCGAGCCTCTCGCCGTAGGGGAACGGGGCGTCGGTCAGTGCCGTCCGGTGGGGTGGTCCGCCGTCGGGCGGTAGCTCAGCAGGTTGGCGCGGACCTGGTCGAGGTAGGGCCGGATCCGCTCCAGGGCCGGGTCCTGCCGTTGCACGATCCAGGTCGCCGTGCGGTACGCGGCGGCGAGGTTGACCGCCGGGTCGCCGGGGACGCCCTCCAGGTAGGGGGCGATCGCGCAGAGCATCCGGCCCACGGCCGGGATCGAGTCCTCGGGGCTGAACGGCGGGGTGGGCACGCTGCCCTGCCGGTCGGGCGGCAGGTAGTGCCGGAGGACGCGAGGGGTCCAGCGGGCGATGCCGTACTCGTCGTTGTCCGGGTCGCTGAGCGCCGGGTCGAAGCCGCTCTCGGCCTGCAGCATGGCCGCGATCAGGGCCGGGCTGATCCCGGGGAAGTCGCAGGTGGTGCCGGCCTGCACGATCAGGTGCCGGTAGCGCTGGGGGATCCCGGCGTCGGCGCGCAGCCAGCGGGCGTCGTCCTGGAGTCCGACCGGTGCCATGGTGTCGCCGGGGACGAAGGCGCCGAAGGCCACCACGGCCGCCGCGGCGGCCACCAGTCCGGCCAGGCGCCGCAGCGCGGGCCGGCCGCTCCGGCGGGACGGGCCGGTGGCGGTGAACCGGCGCCTCAGGCGGCGTGCGGACGGCGCGGCGGGCGCGGGCACGGCGGCGGGCGCCGGTGCGGTGGCCGGTACGGGGGCTGGTTCGAGCGCCCGTTCGAATGTCGGCGCGGCGGCCGGGGCGGGGGAGCCGGCCGCAGCCGCGAGGGCGGGGGCGGGTTCCGGGGCCGGATCTGTGGCCGGGCCGGTGACCGGGGCGGCGTCCGGTGCCGGGCTGGTGCTGAGGTCGTGGGTGCGGATCCGGCGCTGCTCCCAGGCGTCCGGATCGCCGCCGCACGCCGTCACGAAGGCGGCCAGCACGGCGGCGCTGGGCAGCCGCCGCCCGTCGGCGGCCGCGGCCAGGGTGGACGCCGAGTAGTGCGTGCGGGCCGCGAGCTGACGGTACGACGGGCTGCCGGCCCGGCGCCGCAGCTCGCGCAGGTCGTAGGCGAACCGGGCCAGCGGGCCCTGGTGGGGATCAAGGGGTTGTTCCTGCCGTCCCACCGCTCGTTCCTCTCTGTGCGGGGAAGGTCCGGTGTCCGCCCGGCGGGCCGTGCCTCCGGGGTGGGGCCGGTGATGTCCGGTGGTTGTCCGGGAATTGTCCGACGAGGTCAGGGCGCCGTGACGGGGCGGCGCGCGGTCGGTTTGATGGAGCCCGCCGCACGGCCGCTGACGGGCCGTGAGCACCCGCCGGACGGTACGCGGTGGCTCGGTTGCAGGGGTCATGACAGCCATCCAACCCGGTCGGGTGCGAAGCGGTGCCGTTTCCGTCCCATCCGACCTGTGTAGTTCTTCACATGCTCACGACCCGTCCCTCCGTCGAGAGAGAACCGCCATGAGCTCACCGCGGTCCACCGGCCGGCTCCGCGCCGCGCTGTCCACCGCCGGCCGCGTCGCCACCCGCGCCACCGCCGCCGCCGCGCTGACGGCCGCGCTGACCGTCCTCTCCGGACCGGCCGCGCACGCCGACACCCCCACGGTCCCGGCCTTCACCGACGGCTTCGGCCTGACCCAGGTGGCCGGCGCGACCGAGGTGCACTCCGCCACGGACTTCACGATCACCGTGACCAGCGGGCAGCTGTCCGGCCCGCACCGGATCCGGATCCTGCTGCCCGCCGGCTACGCCGCCGATCCCGGCAAGCGCTGGCCGGTGGCGTACTTCCTGCACGGCGGGGGCGGCACCGTGGACGACGCCGCGGCCGCACCGGCCCTGCATTCGGACTCGATGATCACCGTCGTCCCGGACGGCGGGCTGAAGGGCTGGTACGCCGACTGGCTGATGCAGAACACCGCCATGGGCGCGGCGAACTGGCAGACCTTCCACACCGAGCAGGTCGTCCCGTTCATCGACGCCAACCTGCGCACCAGGGCCGACCGCGCGCACCGCGCGGTGCTCGGCATGTCGATGGGCGGCTACGGCGCCCTGCACTACGCCGAGGCCCGCCCCGACCTGTTCGGCCAGGTGGCCTCGCTGTCCGGCGGCATCGACTTCGGCATGGCCGAGATCCGCGCTGCCGTCCTCGCCACCGAACTCAACGTCACCGGCGCCTGGTGCGCCCTGAGCACCTCCGGGACCGGCCCGTGCACGGGCTACGGCCCGTACGTCGACAGCGACGCGATCTTCGGCTCCCCGTACCCGGTGTTCGGCGCCGACCGGATCTGGAACGCCGTCAACCCGGCCGCCCCCGCCAACCTGGCCCGGCTCGGCGGCACCGGCATCACGCTCTACACCGGCAACCAGGGGCTGATCGACCACTTCACCGAGATCGCCACCGCCACCGTGAAGGCCCGCCTGGACGGGCTCGGGATCCCCAGCCGGTTCGTCGACTACGGCAACGGGGCGTCGCTGTCCCCCACCTGCGACGGCGGCCACAACTACGGCTGCTGGGCACCCGCCCTGGCCGACTACGTCCCCCGGCTCGCCGCGGCGTTCACCGCCGCGGGCTGACCCGGCCCCGGCAGGCGCGCGGCGGCCCGCCCCCGCCGGCCGCCGCACGCCTCCGGCCTCACCACCCCACCCCCTCATGCGAAGGAACGACATGCCCGACCTGACCCCACCGGACCGCCCGACGCCCACCCGCCGTTCCGTCCTCCGGGCCGGCGGCGGCCTCGCCCTCGGCGCCGGACTGGCCGGCGTCGCGCCCGCCGCCTCCGCGGCCGCCGCGTCGCCGGGCACCGCCGGCGCGCCGGGCGCCGCGCCCGCGCTGGCGTCCCAGCAGGGCACGCCGCTCTGCGACCAGCCCGGCGACTCGGCCAGCGCCCAGGGCCTGGGCTCCAGTGACCTGGGCATCCCGTACTGCCGGGCCCACGACAACAGCTGGGGCTACGTCTTCGGCGACACCTGGTCCGACCTGCAGCAGTACGGCGACTACCTCGGCTCGCCGGTGATGCTGGCCCAGGCGAACTTCGACGCCTCCGGCGGGACACCGATCTCCTTCACCTGGGCGATGCCCACCGGCGGCCAGGCCCGGCAGCTGTTCGACTACCGGACCAGGGCGGACAACGGGCACGGCTTCGAGATCAGCCGGATCCCCAACGACTGCATCGAGTTCGGCGGCCGCACCTACCTCCAGTACACCGCCGTCCACAGCTGGGGCGTGAAGGACGACCCGCCGATCGAGCCCGGGCACGACGGCTCGCTGATGTCCGGGGTCGCCTACTCCGACGACTACGGCGTCACCTGGCACGACTACCCGTACCACTGGCCCGGCGACGCGCAGGGCGTGAACCAGTCCATGTACGGGATGTGGTCCTTCGCGGGCATCGACCCCGACGGCTGGCTCTACGTCTTCTCCAAGCGCTGGAACGGCAGCCACATCAACACCGGCGACGGCGGGGCGATCCAGCTGTTCCGGATCCAGCCGGACGACTTCCGGGCCGGGAACTTCGGCGCCCAGCAGAACTGGGCCTACGTCAACGGCTCCTGGCAGTGGACCAGCGCCGCCCCGCCGTCGCCCGTCCTCCAGGGCAACAACATCGGCGAGTTCTCGGTGAAGCGCATCGGCGGCACGTACTGCATGAGTTACTTCGACGTGACCGACTACGCGATCTGCACCCGCACCGCGCGCCGACCCGACGCGGTGTGGAGCGCGCCCAAGCCGCAGGTGGTCGGCAACAACACCTGGCCGCCGAACCACTGGGGCCGGCCGCAGGTGCCCAACCTGTACGGCGGCTACATCCACCCCGGCAGCGCCGGCCCGAACTCGCTGACCCTGATCGTCTCGCAGTGGCCCGGCGGGCTGCACCAACCGCCCTACTGGGTCCGCCAGTTCGACGGCATCAACCCGTGACCCGGGGAGCCCGGACCAACCCGGAGCAGGAAGCACCCCTACCAGGAAGGAGAGGCATGACCGGCACCACCGGACGCCGCGTGCGGTCCACCCTCGCGGCCCTGCTGCTCGCCACGGCCGCGACCGCCCTCGGCGGCCCCGCCCGGGCCCAGGGACAGCAGCCCGTCGTCCCCGGCCCGCTCGGCCACACCGCCCCGGCCACCCTCTACTGCGACATCCCGCCGGACCGGGACATCGCGGTGACCCGCAAGGTCTACGAGGTCGGGCAGCGGATGAACGTGTCCGACAAGGTGATGCTGGCCGGCTTCGAGACCGGCTGGGTCGAGTCCCGGATGAACGACCTGGACTGCGGCGACCGCGACTCGCTCGGCGTGTTCCAGCAGCGCCCCTCGATGGGCTGGTGCGCCCCCGCGCAGTGCCTCGACGTCGACTACGCGGCGAGCCGGTTCTTCGAGGTGGCCCTGCAGATGGAGCCCGACCACGCGGGCAGCAGCGCCGGGACGCTCGCCCAGGCCGTCCAGCGCTCCGCCTACCCGGAGCGGTACGACCAGGCGGAGGGCAGGGCGCGGGCCCTGCGGGACGAGGCGTTCCTGCCCTACGGCACCATCGGGGCGAAGTACGACGGCCTCGGCGGCGCCGGCGGCGTGCTCGGCGCGCCGGTCCGCGCCGAGGAGGCCGCCTCGCTGGGCGGGCGCTTCCAGCTCTTCCGGAACGGGATCATCCTGTGGCATCCGGATGTGGCGTACGCGGTGTACGGGGACATTCTGGGGGCGTTCTGGGCGACGGACGCGGAGCGGCGTTGGGGTTTCCCGACGATGGACGAGGCGGATGCGTCGCGGGCGCCGAACGGGACGCGGGGGCGGTACCAGTTCTTCGAGCGGGGGCTGTTCCTGTGGTCGGCGCAGACGGGTGCGCACGTGGTCCACGACGCGATCTACGACGCGTTCCACGCGGGTGGTCACGAGGCGGTGCTGGGTTATCCGACCGGTGACGAGGTGGACGAACCCGGCGGCCGGGCGCAGCACTTCCAGAACGGCGTCATCCACTGGAGCCCCTCCCGGGGCACCTGGACCACCACCACCTGAGCCGGAGGCCTCCGTTGGGATTCCTGCAACGCACAGTACGGGTGACCGCCGTGGCCCTCGCGGCGCTGGCCCTCGCCCTCCCGGGCGCACCGTCCGCGCGGGCGGCCGGTCCGGACGAACCGCTCGGGCGGGGCGAGGTGATGGACCGTTCCTGGTCCTGGGTCGCCGAGCAGGTGCCGTACAGCTGGGACGGCTGCCACGCCAACCGGTTCGGCTGCTACCGCCCCGACTGCTCGGGCTTCGTGTCGATGTCCTGGCACCTGGGCACCTCCCTGACCACCTGGGACCTCTGGAACGTCACCTCCGACGTTGCGGCCGGCGACCTCCAGCCGGGGGACGCCCTGCTCCGGGACTCCGGCGGCACCGACCACGTCGCCCTGTTCGTCCGCTGGGCGGACGCCGGGCACACCCAGCCGGTGGTCCGCGAGGAGTACGACTTCGGCCACGTCGCCGAGGAACGGGTCTGGGCCGACGGCCTGCGCGGCTTCACGCCCCGCCGCTACGACCGGCTGGACGACCTGGTGCCCTACGGGACGATCGGGGCGAAGTACGACCGGATGGGCGGCCCCGGCAGCGTCCTGGGCGCACCGGTCCGGGGTGAACGCGACTCCTCGCTGGGCGGGCGCTTCCAGCAGTTCCGGAACGGGATCATCCTGTGGCATCCGGATGTGGCGTACGCGGTGTACGGGGACATTCTGGGGGCGTTCTGGGCGACGGACGCGGAGCGGCG
>NZ_JBEYVJ010000180.1:0-14174 GCF_040643935.1 Kitasatospora sp. NPDC047058
CGCTCGGACGACTCCGGCACCACCGACAACCTGACCAAGTACTTCGCCAAGACCTCCGGCGGTGCCTGGTCCTACCCGGCCAGCAAGACCTGGGATGCTCTGGCTCTGGTGCCCGCCACAGGCCGGCCGCCACCCGGGCTCCGGCGCGCTGCGTCCCTGGTCACAGGCCGTGCGCGAACTCGCCGCCGCCGACACCGCGTGCAGCCGGCTGGTCCGGGCGTCGCCGGGGCTGCGCGCCCTGGTGTCCGGCGCGCCGGCCGGGAGCGGCCCGCCGGGCGCCGCGCGCCCCGCCGCCGTCGACGCCGCCGCCGGCCGGCGCACCACCGACCCGGAGGCGGCCCGGGAACGCCTCGGCGGCGACCTCGCCGAACTCCTCCGGGCCGGCGCCGCACCCCGCCCGCTCCTGCTCGTCCTGGACGACGTCCAGGAGGCCGACGCCTCCTCCCTCCAACTGCTGACCGAACTCGCCGCCGCCCTGCGCACCGCGCCCGCCCTGCTGCTGGCCACCGCCCGCGACGACGGCGCCGCCTGGCACGGGCGCACGGCCGCCCGGGCCGCGCTGCTCCGGGCCGGCCGGACGCTGGCGGTCGGCCCGCTCGGCGAACCCGACGTCCGGGCGCTGCTCGCCGCCGCGGTCGGCGGGCAGAGCGACCCGGCGGCCGTCCGGCACCTGCTGGACCGGACCGGCGGCGATGCCTTCTTCGTCACCGAACTGCTGCGCCACGGCACCGCCGACCGCGTCGGACCGCTGCCCGCCACGGTCCGCGCGGCCGTCTCCGCCCGGCTGGACGGGCTGCCGGGGGAGTGTGCCCGGGTGCTCGGGGCGGCCGCCGTCCTGGGCACCCGCTTCGACCTGGACGTGCTCGCCGAACTCGCCGCCGTGCCACTGGACTCGCTCCGCTCGGTGCTCGCCGCGGCGACGGGCGAGGGCCTGCTCGCACTGGTCGAACCGGGCGCGGGCGAGTTCCGGCACGAACTGATGCGGGAGGCCGTCCACGACGCCCTCGACCCCGCCGAACGCGCCGCCCTGCACGGCCGGGCGGGCGCCGTGCTGGCCGCCCTCGCCGACCGCGGCCGCGACACCGGCCCGGCCGAGGCGGCCCGCCACCTGCTGCTCGCCGGCCCCGAACAGGCTTCCGCGGCAGCGGAGTTCGCCGGACGCGCGGCGGACCGCGCGGCCGGCCTGCTGGCCTTCGAGGACGCCGCCCAGTGGTACGAACGGGCCCTGACGGCGCTCGGAACGGCGGCCGCCGCGGGCGAAGGGGGAGCGGACGGCACCCGCCGGGCCGCCCTGCTGCTCGGCCTCGGCACCGCCCGCCTCGGCGCCGGCCGGCGCGAGGAGAGCCGCGAGGCCTTCCTCGCCGCCGCCGGCCCCGCCCGCCGCGCCGGCCGGCCCGACCTCCTCGCCCGCGCCGCCCTCGGTCTCGGCTCCGGCCCGGCCGGCTTCGAGGTGGACCTCCTCGACCGCCCCCAGATCGACCTCCTCACCGAAGCCCGCACCCGCCTCCTCGCCCCGCCCGCGTCACCCCGGCCCGGACCGGCGACGCCGCCCACCCCGGCCGGACCCGCAGGCCCGGCACCCACCCCACCCGCCACCACCCCGCCCACCACCACCCCACCCACCACAGCCCCGCCCGGCCCCGCCACCCCGCCCCACGCCGCCCTCCTCGCCGCCGTGACCGCGCGGCTCTCCGTCGCCGGGGCGCTGGCCGAGCCGGAGCAGGACCGGCTCGCGCTGGCCGAGGAGGCGGTCCGGACGGCACGGGGAAGCGGGGACGACGCCGTCCTCGGGTACGCGCTCTCCGCGCTCTGCGACGCGCGCTCCGGCCCCGCGCACTGCGCCGAACGCCGGGCCTGGGCGGGGGAGATCGTCGAACTCGCACGGGCGCTCCCGGAGCCGGACCGGGAGCTGGAACTGCTCGGCCGCCGCCTGCGGCTCGTCGCCCTGCTGGAGCGCGGCGAGGCGGCCGAGGCGGACGCCGAGATCCGGGCGTACGAAGCGGTGTCCCGGGCGCTGCGCCGCCCCCTCTACGCCTGGTACGTGCCGCTCTGGCGGGGCATGCGCGCCCTGCTGGAGGGCCGCTACGCGGACTGCCGGGACGCGCTCGCGGAGACCACGGAGCTGGGCCGGCGGGCCGGGAGTGCCAACGCCGCCGTCCTGGCGGCGACCCAACGCTGGTGCCTCTGCGCCGAGTCGGGCGAACGGGACGAGTTGAAGGGGCTGCTCGCCGGACCACCCCCGTTGGACAGCCTGCCGGGTGTCTGGCCCCGGGTGACGCGGGCGCTGATCGCCGCCCAGCTCGGCGACCCGGCCGAGGCCCGTAGCCGACTCGCCGCCGTGGCACCGCTGTTGGACACGGCGCCGGTGGACAGCGAGTGGCTGCCGATGATGACCCAGGCCGCCGAGGCGCTCGCCCTCATCAGCCGCCCGCCCGCCGGCCCGCCCGGCCCGCCTGCCATCCCGTCCAGCCCGCCCGCCTCGCCCGCCGACCCGCCCGGCGCTCCGTCCGCCCGCCCGGCCGGCGATCCCGCCCTGCACCCGCTGGCCCGCCGGCTCTACGACGCCCTGCACCCCTACCGCGACCTGCTCGCGGTCGAGGGCATCGGGGCGGCCGTCCGCGGCCCGGTCGAGCGGCATCTCGGACTGCTCGCCGCCGTCCTGGGCGAACCCGCCACCGCCCGCGGACACTTCGCCCGGGCGATCGCCACCGCCGGGTCGCTCGGCGCACCCCACCTCGCCGACCGGATCGCCGAGGAGGCCGGCGCCACCCCGCCACCCGGCGTCACCCCGCCACCCGCCGACGAGAGCCGGCTCTTCCTCCACCAGGGCGAGTTCTGGCAACTCCGGTACGCCGGCGAGGAGGTCCGGCTGGCCGACAGCAAGGGCCTGCACGACCTGGCCGTCCTGCTGTCCCGCCCCGGTACGCCCGTCCCGGCCCTCGACCTGGCCGCCGGGCCGGCGCCCGCGCCCGCCGCCGACCCGGTCGCGTCGGACCTCCACCACCCCACCGACACCGGCGAGTTGATCGACGCCACGGCCCGCGCCGCCTACCGCCGGCGGCTGGCCGAACTGGACGGGGAGTCCGCCGACGCGGACGCCGCCGGGGACGCCGAACGCTCGGCCCGGATCGCCGTCGAGCGGGACGCCCTGGTCGGCCAGCTCTCCGCCGCGTACGGGCTGGGCGGGCGGGTCCGTCGTACCGGCTCGGCCGCCGAACGGGCCCGGACCACGGTGACCGCCCGGATCCGCACCGCCCTCGACCGCATCGCCCGCGCCCACCCCGCCCTCGGCCGCCACCTCGCGAACGCCGTCCACACCGGCACGCTCTGCGTGTACGAGCCCGAGCAGCCCGTCCACTGGCGGACGTGAGGCGCCCGCCTCACATCGTGCGGCCACTCCTCACGCCTTCTCCGCAGAGACACCCAGCCGGACAGACCGGACAGGGAAGCACCCGAGGAGGACGTCATGCCCCGCATCTCCAAGGCCGAGGCCGCGCTCACGCTGGACGAGCCGGTCATCGAGGGCCGCTACGCCGAGCTCGGCGGGTACACCGTCGGCTTCGAGACCCACAAGGCCGACATGGACCCGGGCCCGCTGTTCGCCGGGCTGCCGCAGGACCGTTGCCAGAGCCCGCACTGGGGCGTCGTGGTGCGCGGCAAGGTGGTCTTCCGCTACGCCGACCACGACGAGGTGTACCGCGCGGGCGACGCCTACTACGGCGAGCCCGGCCACCTTCCCCTGATCTTCGCCGGGACGGAGCTGATCGAGTTCAGCCCGACCGAGGCGCTGGAACGGACGATGGCCGTCGTCGGCCGCAACCTGGACGCGGTCAAGGCCGGCAGTGCCGCCGAGGCCGGGTCCTGACCCGGGAGGGCCGCACCATGACCATCACCACCGCGACCACCGCACCCGGCGTCGAGGCCACCGCCGGAACCGCCACCGCCGGAACCGCCACCGCCGAGACCCTCGCCGCCGACACCGCCGAGCGCCTCACCGCCCTGATGATCACCTTCCTGGAGACCGGCACCCCGCCCGCCGGCCTGTTCCGACCCGACGTGTTCTGCGACCTCACCGTCCCGTACTGGCGGCTCCAGGCACGCGGCGTCGACGGCCTGGTCGCGCTGCGGAGGAACGGCCACCCGGCGCCCGGCAGCGTCCCGCGCCACCGGCTGGACCGCACGGGCAGCGGCTTCGTGCTGGAGGTGGAGGAACGCTGGGAGCAGGACGGCGCCGGCTGGTACTGCCGGGAGTTGCTGCGGGCCGATGTCCGGGAGGGCGCGATCGCCCGGCTCTCGGTCTACTGCACGGGTGACTGGGACGCCGGCCGGCAGCGCCGTCACGGCCGGGAGGTCTCCCTGCTGGAGCCGTAGCGACCGCCGCGGCGACCGCCGTGGCACCCGGGGCGCGGGCGGCCGGGAACAGCCGCCCGCGCGCCCCGCCGATTCCCGCCCACCACGTGAAACAGACCACAGCGAAAGCCTCTCCCTCGGTCCGCGCGGATCATGGCACAATGACGTCAGTAGTAGCAGTGACGTTCAGCGCACTCCGGGGTCGGTGAAAATCCGAACCGGCGGTTACAGTCCGCGACCCGTCCGCAGCCAGCGGCCGGTTGACCAGGTGAAATTCCTGGACCGACGGTTAAAGTCCGGATGGGAGGCGTGCGCGGCGGACGATGAGCAGTGCCCGTGGCCCCCCGTGGACCGCGGGAAGGTGTGCGACGGGAGAGCTCTCTCCCGGCGGTCCTGCGGTACCCCGGCGACGGGTCGTGCCACGGAACCGGGCCCTCGTGCACCCGTGCCCGTCCGCGTCCTCTCCCATGCCGCCCCGGAGTCCGCGCCCCAAGCGCGAGGAGAACCCGGGTGTTCACCGGCATCATCGAAGAGCTCGGCGAGGTCGTGTCGATCGAGGAGATCGGCGACTCCTCGCGAATCCGCCTGCGCGGCCCGGTGGTCTGTCAGGGCGCGCACCACGGCGACTCCATCGCGGTCAACGGCGTCTGCCTGACCGTGGTCGACACCGCGGAGCAACTGGCCGCCGATACCGGCGAGTTCAGTGCCGACGTGATGGCCGAGACGCTGCACCGGTCCAGCCTGGGCGAGCTGAAGCCCGGCTCCCGGGTCAACCTGGAGCGGGCGATGGCGCTCGGCGCCCGGCTCGGCGGCCATCTGGTGCAGGGTCATGTCGACGCCACCGGCGCCCTGTTGAGCCGGGAGCCCGGCGAGCGGGACGCGGCCGGCGAGCTCCGCTGGGAGGTGCTGCGCTTCTCGCTGCCCGACAGCATCTCCCGCTACCTGGTGGAGAAGGGCTCGATCACCGTGGACGGCGTCAGCCTCACGGTGGTCGAGGCGGCCCGGGACAGCTTCACCGTCAGCCTGATCCCCGCCACCCTCGCGCTGACCACGCTCGGCACCAAGAGCGTCGGCGAGAGCGTCAACCTCGAGGTCGACGTCCTCGCCAAGTACGTGGAGCGCCTGCTCGAATCGCGCACCCTGCCGGCCACGCTCGCCCCGGCCGACGCCACCGCCCCGGCCGACGCCACCGCCTCCGCCGCCGACGCCACCGCCCCGGCCGACGCCACCGCCTCCGCCGCCGACACCACCGCCCCTGCCGACACCGCCGGAGACTCGAAGTGAACTGGCTCAACGGCACCGTCCAGCTGCTCGGCCAGGACGTCTACCGCTCCGACATGTTCGGCAACCTGCTCGGCCTGGCCGCCCTGGCCCTCGGCTGGCGGCGCTCCCGGCTCACCTGGCCGGTCCAACTGCTCTCCGGCGTCGTCCTGGTGGGCGCCTACTGGACCGCCCACCTGAGCGGCGGTGTCGGCAAGCAGATCGTGGTCATCCTCGCCGCCGTCTGGGGCTGGACGCAGTGGCAGCGCGGCAAGCGCGGCGACGGCGACGTCCGGGTCCGCTTCGCCACCGGCCGCGAGCGCGCCGTGCTGATCGGCGGCACCGCACTGGGCACCCTCGCGGTCGGCACGCTCTTCACCGTCTACCCGCAACTCTCCTGGGACGCCTGGCCGGACGCCTACATCTTCGTGGGCACGCTGGCCGCGATGGTCGCCCAGGCGCGCGGCTGGGTCGAGTTCTGGTTCGCCTGGGTCGCCGTCGACCTGGTCGGCGTCCCGCTCGCCTTCAACAACGGCCTGGTCTTCTCCGGCCTCACCTACAGCATCTACTTCGTCCTGGTGCTCCTCGGACTGCGTGCCTGGTGGCTGCGCAGCCGTACGACCAGCCCGGCGAAGGACACCGTCCTCCAGGGAGCCTCCGCATGAGCACCGACCGCGCCACCGAAGAAGACCTCGCACTCGACCCGGTCGAGCGGGCCGTCGCCGACATCGCGCTGGGCCGCGCCGTGATCGTGGTGGACGACGAGGACCGCGAGAACGAGGGCGACATCGTCTTCGCGGCCTCCGCGGCCACCCCCGAGCTGATGGCCTTCACCATCCGCTACACCTCCGGCGTGATCTGCGTGCCGATGACCGGCGACGAGCTGGACCGCCTCAAGCTGCCCCCGATGACCCAGGTCAACGAGGACCGCAAGGGCACCGCCTACGCCGTCTCGGTCGACGCCCGCGAAGGGGTCGACACCGGCATCTCGGCCGCCGACCGCGCCCGCACCGTCCGGCTGCTCTCCTCGGCCGGCACCGAGCCCGGCGACCTGACCCGCCCCGGGCACATCTTCCCGCTGCGCGCCGTCGAGGGCGGCGTGCTGGTGCGCCCGGGCCACACCGAGGCCGCCGTCGACCTGGCCCGGCTCGCCGGGCTGGCGCCGGCCGGCGCCATCGGCGAGGTGGTCAACGACGACGGCACCATGGCCCGGCTGCCCGAGCTGGTCGCCTTCGCCCGCGAGCACGGTCTGGCGATCATCTCGATCGAGGACCTGATCGCCTACCGCCGCCGCACCGAGCTGCACGTGGACCGGGCCGCCGTCACCGCGCTGCCCACCAAGTACGGGGAGTTCACCGCGGTCGGCTACAAGGGCAGCATCGACGGGGTCGAGCACCTCGCCCTGGTCGCGGGCGGCCTGGACGCCGAGGGCCGGCTGCCGGACGGCGAGGACGTGCTGGTCCGCGTCCACTCCGAGTGCCTGACCGGCGACGTCTTCGGCTCGCTTCGCTGCGACTGCGGCCCCCAGCTGGAGGCTTCGCTGAGCCGGGTCGCCGAGGTGGGCCGCGGCGTCGTGCTCTACCTGCGCGGCCACGAGGGCCGGGGCATCGGCCTGGCCCACAAGCTGCGCGCCTACGAGCTGCAGGAGCAGGGCCGCGACACCGTCGACGCCAACCTGGACCTCGGCCTGCCCGCCGACGCCCGCGACTACAGCATCGGCGCGCAGATGCTCGGCGACCTCGGGGTGCGCTCGCTCACCCTGCTCACCAACAACCCGGAGAAGCTCGCCGCGCTCACCGAGCACGGCCTCAAGGTCAAGGGCCGCGAGCCGGTCGAGACCCCGGCCGGCGAGCACAACCTGCGCTACCTGCAGACCAAGCGCGACCGGATGGGCCACGACCTGCCCGGCCTCGGCTCCTGAAGCACCCCGCACCACCGAAGCACCCCGCACCACCGAAAGCACCCCCGCACCACCGGCCCCGCGCCACCCATGAACCCACCACGAACGACCACCCGCGCAACGCGAAAGAGGACCAGCACATGAGCGGCCACGGCGCCCCCGAGCTGACCATCGACAACGCCTCCGACCTCAAGGTCGCCGTGATCGCCGCCCAGTGGCACGACCAGGTGATGAACGGCCTCCTGGACGGCGCCCACCGCGCGCTCAAGGAGCTCGGCATCGCCGACCCGACGGTGCTGCGCGTCCCCGGCACCTTCGAGCTGCCGGTCGCCGCCAAGCGGCTCGCCGAGCGCGGCTACGACGCCGTGATCGCCCTCGGCGTGGTGATCCGCGGCGGCACCCCGCACTTCGACTACGTCTGCCAGGCCGCGACGGCCGGCCTCACCCAGGTCAGCGTGGACACCGGCGTCCCGGTCGGCTTCGGCGTGCTGACCTGCGACAACGAGCAGCAGGCGCTGGACCGCGCGGGTCTGCCGGGCTCCGCCGAGGACAAGGGCCACGAGGCGGTCACCGCGGCCGTCGCCACCGCCGCCGTCCTGCGCGCCCTCTGACCCGATACCGGCGCCGGCCTCCGGCCGGGCCCGCGCACGGCCCTTCCGGACCGTGGATGTCCACCGGACTGTCCACGGTCCGGAATCGTTTACCGCACGTGAGCCCGCACGCCGTATGGTGACCCCATCATGGCTTCGAAGACATTCGAGGAGCTCTTCACCGAGCTCCAGCAGAAGGCCGCCACCGGCGACCCCTCGTCCTCCCGTACCGCGCAGCTCGTCCAGCAGGGCGTCCATGCGATCGGCAAGAAGGTCGTCGAGGAGGCCGCCGAGGTCTGGATGGCCGCCGAGTTCCAGTCGGACGAGCAGACCGCCGAGGAGATCTCGCAGCTCCTCTACCACCTTCAGGTGATGATGGTCGCCCGCGGGCTGACGCTCGACGACGTCTACAAGTACCTCTGACCGGTCCGAAAACCACACCCACCCCGAACACAGGTAAGGAACTGACCTCCATGCTGCGCATCGCCGTCCCCAACAAGGGTTCGCTCTCGGGTCCCGCGGCGGAGATGCTCCATGAGGCCGGTTACCGCCAGCGCAAGGACCCCAAGGAGCTCGTCCTCGTCGACCCGGACAACCAGGTCGAGTTCTTCTTCCTGCGCCCGCGCGACATCGCGGTGTACGTCGGCTCCGGCCGCCTGGACATCGGCATCACCGGCCGTGACCTGCTGCTGGACTCGCACTCCAACGCCGAGGAGGTGCTGGCGCTCGGCTTCGGCGGCTCCACCTTCCGCTTCGCCCGCCCGGAGGGCGTGGACGTCAAGGACGTGCAGGGCCTGGAGGGTCTGCGGATCGCCACCTCCTACACCGGCCTGGTCGAGCAGCACCTCGCCGACCACGGGGTGAAGGCGACCGTGACCAAGCTGGACGGCGCGGTGGAGACCGCGGTGCAGCTGGGCGTCGCCGACGTGATCGCCGACGTGGTGGAGACCGGCACCAGCCTGCGCAACGCCGGCCTGGAGGTGTTCGGGGAGCCGATCCTGGTCTCCGACGCCGTGGTGATCCGCCCCAAGGGCGCCGGCGAGGATTCGGCCGTGGACCAGTTCCTGCGCCGTCTGCAGGGCGTGCTGGTGGCCCGCCGCTACGTGCTGATGGACTACGACATCCGCGCCGAGAACGTCGGCGCCGCCGTCGCGCTGACCCCGGGCCTGGAGTCGCCGACCGTCTCGCCGCTGCACACCGAGGGCTGGGTCGCGGTCCGCTCGATGGTGCTCCGCAAGGAGGCCCAGCGGATCATGGACGACCTGTGGGGCATCGGCGCCCGGGCGATCCTGGTGACCAACATCCACGCCTGCCGCCTCTGACACCGAGGCCGTGACCGGTGCGGAGTTAAGAACCGGGACAATGGGGCGGGCCGCCGACCGGCGGCCCGCCTCTTCCGCTGAACGACCCCCCGGAGTCCGCACGTGTCCACCCCCGCCGAGTTCCCCGTCACCTGGGCGCCGCGCCGCACCCGCGCCGTGCTGCTGCCGGTCTGTGCGCTGCTGGTCGTGATGTTCGCCGTGATCGCGGTCGCCCTGCCGGCGAACTGGCAGTTCAACGACCGGATCATGATGGTGCTCAGCGGGCTCTTCTTCGCCGCCGCGGGCGTGCTGCTGGCCCGCCCCCGGGTGAGCGCCGACGCCGAGGGCGTGACCGTGGTGAACTTCGTCCGCCGCCGCCGACTGGCCTGGGCCGAGATCGTCCGGGTCAACTTCCGCCAGGGCGACCCGTGGGCGACGCTCGACCTCGCCGACGGCACCTCGCTCGCCGCGGTCGGCATCCAGTCCGGTGTGGGCAAGGCCCAGGCGATCGCGGACGCCCGCGCCCTGCGCGACCTGGTCGAGCAGCACGCGCGCTGACCGGCCGCCGACCGGCCGCTGCCCGCCCCGCACCGGGCCCCGCGGGACGGGCGGGGCCCGGTCCGAACACCGGTCCGACAGTCGCACGGGTATCGTCTACGCTGGTAAAAGCAGGGCAAAGCACCCCCTGAGTTCTCCGCGCCCTGCCGGAAGCGACCTGAGGAGTGACTCCCCCCGTCCATGGACGATCCGTCCGGTAGTACCTGCGCCGCCCGACCTCCCAGTACCGGAAGGCAGGCGGCACGGTGATCACCGCCTGGCTGCTGCTGTTCGCGGCGTTCCTGCTCATCCTCGCCAACGGCCTCTTCGTGGCCGCCGAGTTCGCCTTCGTGACCGTCGAGCGCGGGGCCGTCGAGCGCTCCGCCGCGGCCGGCGACGTGCAGTCCGGCCGGGTCGCCAGGGCCCTGCGCCACCTCTCCTTCCAGCTCTCCGGTGCGCAGCTCGGCATCACCGTCACCTCGCTGGTGGTCGGCATGCTCGCCGAACCGGCGCTCTCCGTCCTGCTGAAGCCGGTGTTCACCGGCATCGGCCTGCCCGACGGGGCGGCCCGCGGCACGGCCGTGATCATCGGCATGCTGATGGCCACCGTGGTGCAGATGGTGATCGGCGAGCTGGTCCCGAAGAACTGGGCGATCTCCCGCCCGCTCCAGGTGGCCCGCTCGGTGGCCGCCCCGCACCTGGCGTTCTCCTACGTCTGCCGCCCGCTGATCAGCTTCCTGAACGGTTCGGCGGACCGCACCGTCCGCGCCTTCGGCGTCGAGCCGCAGGAGGAGCTGGGACACGCCCGCACCCCCGCCGAGCTGGGCTCGCTGGCCCGGCACTCGGCCAAGGCCGGCGCGATCGACGAGGAGTCGGCCACCCGGTTCGTGCGCACCCTCGGCCTGGGCGCGCTGACCGCCGAGTCGGTGATGACCCCGCGGGTGGACGTCGTCGCCCTCCAGCGCAACGCCGGCGCCGCCGACGTGGTCAACCTCACCCGGGCCACCGGCCTCTCCCGCTTCCCGGTCTACGCGGACAGCCTGGACGAGGTCACCGGCACCGTCACGCTCAAGGACGCCCTCGCCGTCCCGGCCGACCGGCGCGCCGCGGTCCGGGTCGCCGACCTCGCCGTCCCGCCGCTGCTGGTGCCCGAGACGCTCCCCGCCGAGCGGCTGCTCGACCAGCTGCGCCGGCTCCAGCCGATGGCGATCGTGGTGGACGAGTACGGCGGCACCGCCGGCGTGGTCACCGTCGAGGACATCGTGGAGGAGATCGTCGGCGAGGTGCAGGACGAGCACGACCCCGCGGACACCCCCGAGCTGGTCCCGCTCCCGCCGGTCGGCGGACTGCCGGTCTGGGCCGCCGACGGCCGGGCCAGGACGGACCAGTTGGAGGCCATCGGCCTGCACGCCCCGGACGGCCCGTACGAGACGCTGGCCGGCCTGGTCTCCGACCTGCTCGGCCGGCTGCCCGTGCCGGGCGAGCAGGCCGAGCTGCCCGGCTGGCGGTTCACCGTCGAGGCCGTGGACCGCCACCGCACCAGCCGGGTCCGGGTGGAACGCACCCGGCCGCCGTACCCGTCCGGCGAGGACGAGGACGAGGGCGGCACCCGATGACCACCGTGCTCCAACTGGCCGTCGCGCTCCTGCTGCTGCTCGGCAACGCGTTCTTCGTCGGCGCCGAGTTCGCCGTGGTCTCGGTCCGGCGCAGCCAGATCGAGCCGCTCGCCGAGGCCGGCAACCGGCGCGCCCGCACCGTGCTGCACGCGCTCTCCAACGTCTCCGCGATGCTCGCCGCCGCCCAGCTCGGCATCACCGTCTGCTCGCTGGGCCTCGGTGCCCTCGCCGAGCCGACCATCGCCCACCTGGTGGAGGGGCCGTTCCACGCGCTCGGCGTCCCGGACGGCCTGATGCACCCGCTGTCGTACGGGATCGCGCTGGCCGTGGTGGTCTTCCTGCACATGGTGATGGGCGAGATGGTGCCGAAGAACATGGCGATGGCCGGCCCGGACCGGGCCGCGCTCTGGCTCGGCCCGCCGCTGGACCGGCTGGCCCGCTGGCTCACGCCGGTCATCCGCCTGCTGAACGCCTTCGCCAACGGCGTGCTGCGGCTGTTCCGGGTCGACACCAGGGACGAGGTGGAGTCGGTCTTCACCACCGAGCAGCTGATGTACCTGCTGGCCGACTCGCGGGACGCCGGCCTGCTCGACGAGGACCGCCAGGAGCGCCTGGAGGACGCCCTGGAGCTGGGCCGCCGCCCGGTCACCGACGTGCTGCTCGAACCCGGGCAGCTGGTCACCGTGGACCCCAAGGTGACCGCCGCGCAGATCGAGGAGCTGGCGCTGCGCACCGGTTTCTCGCGCTTCCCGGTCACCGACGGCGACCCGGCCGGCCACGGCTACCTGGGCTACGTCCACCTCAAGGACGTCCTCGACGTGGACGACCCCTCAGTGCCCGTCCCGTCCCGGCTGTGGCGCCCGATCACGGCGCTGCGCGGCACGCTCCCGCTGGACGACGCGCTCGGCGCGATGCGCCGGGCCACCTGCCACCTGGCGGCCGTGCTCGACCAGGACGGGCGCACGCTCGGCGTGGTGATGATGGAGGACGTGCTGGAGGAGCTGGTCGGCGAGATGCACGACCCGGACCACCGCTCCGCCGCGTGACGGTTCCCGGGGGACGGTTCCCGGAGCCGTTCCGCCGAGGGCGATTCTGCTCTGAGCAGCGGGATGTTCCCCCGGCGGCCGTCCGCCGGGCAGGGTGGAGGGCATGAGGCTTCTACTGCTGGGTGGAACGGAGTTCGTCGGTCGCGCCGTGGCCGAGGCGGCGCTGGAGCGCGGATGGGAGGTGACGGTCTTCCACCGCGGGACGCGCCCGGCGCCGGAGGGCGCGCGGGCGTTGCACGGGGACCGGCTGGCGGAGGGCGGCCTGGCGGCCCTCGCCGAGGGGGAGTGGGACGCCGTCGTGGACACCTGGTCCGGGGCCCCGGCGGTGGTGCGCGACAGCGCCCGCCTGCTGGCCGGCCGCGTCGGGCGGTACGGGTACGTGTCCAGCCGTTCGGTGTACGCGTTCCCGGTCCCCGCGGGGGCGGACGAACGGAGGCCGCTGGTCGACGGCTCGATGGACGACACCGACGTGCCGTACGCGGAGTCCAAGCGCGGCGGCGAGCTGGCCGTGCTGGACGCCTTCGGCGACCGGGCCCTGCTGGTCCGGGCCGGGCTGATCGTCGGCCCGTACGAGAACATCGGCCGGCTGCCCTGGTGGCTCAACCGGATCGCCCGCGGCGGCCCGGTGCTCGCCCCGGGCCCGCGTGACCTCGCCCTGCAGTTCATCGACGTCCGCGACCTGGCCGGCTGGACCCTGGACGCCCTCGCGGCGGGCCTCGGCGGCCCGTACGACCTGGTGAGCGCGTCCGGGCACACCACGATGGGCGGGCTGCTGGAGGCGTGCGTCCGGGCCACCGGCTCGGACGCCGCGCTGCGCTGGACGGAGCCGGAGGCGATCGCCGCCGCGGGCATCGAGCCGTGGGGCGACCTGCCGTTCTGGATCCCGCCGGGCGAGCTGTACGACGCGATGCACCGCTCCGACGTGTCCAAGGCGCTGGCCGCCGGGCTGCGCTGCCGGCCGGCGGAGGAGACGGTCGCGGACACCTGGGCCTGGCTGCAGTCCATCGGCGGCACGGCCCCGCAGCGCCCGGACCGGCCGGTGGTCGGCCTGGACCCGGAGCGGGAGGCCGGGGTCCTGGGCGGCTGAGCAGCCCCGGCCGGGCGGCGGCAGGACGTGCGGCGGCCGGCCCCGGGGCACCGCTCCGGGGCCGCCGGCCGGCCGGTCAGCCCCGGCCGTCGATCAGCTCCCCGTACGCCTGGACGAGGTCCGGCAGCCGCAGCGTGGCCAGGTCCTCACGGCCCGGCGGCTCGCGCAGCAGCGAGAGCCGAAGGTCCCGGTAGGCGCAGGACTTCTCGTACAGGGTGCGGATGAACCGGCCGTTGCCCAGCTCGTCGATCCAGCCCTCGCGGACGACGTGGGTGCAGATGCTGGCGAGCTCCTCGGCGGCGTCCTCGTCCCAGCCGTCGCCGTCCCGCCCGGCCAGGGCCGCGCCGATCGCGGTCAGCTCGCCGGGGCGGTAGCTGGGGAAGTCGACCCGGTGACCGCGCCGCCGGACCTCCGCGAGTTCGACGAGAAGATCGCCGACGTGCGCCGCGAGAAGGAGAGCGCGATCGACGCGCAGGACTTCGAGAAG
>NZ_JBEYVJ010000181.1:0-14137 GCF_040643935.1 Kitasatospora sp. NPDC047058
CGCTCTTCCACCGCGAGTACGAGGAGGCCGCCGCCGCCCGCTCGCACACCGGCGCCCAGGCCAAGGTGCACGCCCTGCTGCGGCGCGGACCGATGATGGCGGCCTGGCGGCGGGCCAGGCCGCCGACCACGTACCGGGCGACGGCGAGGCGCTGGTCGTGCGGGGGCTGCGGCACGCTGATCACCCGCAGCGCCCGGCTGCCGACGGCGAAGTCCAGCGGCAGGTCCTCCTGCCGCTCCACCACCCAGAACACCGTGTTGTACGGCGTGACCGGGGTCTTGCCCTGGACCGGCCGGGCGGTGTGGCCGAGTTCCTCCGCGGTCGCGAAGAGCCGGGCGGCCTCGCCGCCGACGGGGGCGCGCGAGGAGCCCAGCCGCGCGGCGTACGGGATGATCAGGCCGATCGGCGGGCCGGGGTGGCGGACGATGCCGACCATGACGTCCCGCAGCCGGTCCGTCATCGAGGGTTCGTCGTCGTCCCCGTCCTGCTCGCGCTGCCAGCGTGCGTCGCGCTCGGAGAGCTCACGGACGACCTCGGGGACCTCGAAGGGCTCCAGCGTCAGCCGGCGCAGCGCGATCCGCTCCATCAGCTGGTCCTGGACGGCGAGGGCGCCGTACCCGCGGGTCAGGCAGACCGACTCGATGACGTCGTCCAGGGTGTACGGCGCGAGGGTCGGGCTGCTGCCGGCGGCGTGGTCGTCCGGGAGCAGGTACTGGTCGCGGACGTTGCCGGTGAGCAGGACCTGCGGGTACACGGTGAGGGCCATGTCCAGCTCGCGGATCCAACTGGGCGCCGCCGGGCGGCCGGTGTCCGCCGGGGCGGTCCCGCCCGGGGGCTCCGCCGGCCCGGGGCCCTGCTGCGTCCGGCCCTGCTGCGTCCGGCCCGCCCCCGGCTCACCGCTCACGGCGACGCTCCTGCTGCTGCCGGGCCGCGGCGGTGTCCGACGCGCCGGCGCCGCGCTTGTTCTTCCGGTTGTTCCTGCGGTGGTGCGGGGTGGCGGCGGCCGGGGGCTGCGGCCACGACCCGCCCGGGACCACCCCGGCGGCCATCGTCCCGGGCGCCATCGCGGCGGTCCGCTGCAGCTGCACGCCCTGCCGGCGGACGCCGTCCTCGATTTCGGGCAACTGCTCCTCGCAGAACCACCGCTGGACCAGCTCGTCCTGTTCGTCCCGGTCGCCCCGGCCGACGTGCCCGGTGTGCTCGGTGGCCCGGTCGTCGGCCGTCGTGCCGTCCCGGCGGACCACGGAGGTGGAGAGCGTCGCCCGGTCCCGGGAGAGCACCACCCGCAGCCCGTAGCCGGCGGCGGGAGCCGCGCCGTCCGCCGCGCCGCCGTCCGCCGGATCGCCGAACGGCACCACCGCCTCGCCCTCCCGCTCCAGCAGGTCGGCGAAGTCCTCTCCCACCAGGTAGTCGCGCTCGCGCAGCACGTCCCGCAGCGCCTCGGCCACCGGCGCCCGGTGCCGCCGCGCGTCCGCCTCGGCCACCGCCCGCTCGACGGCGGCCCGCAGGTGGGCCGGGTCCTCGGCCGCGGTGAGCGCGGCGACCAGCCGCTCGCGGTCCGCCTCGTCGGCGTCCTGGGCCAGTTCCACCAGGGCGGCGCGCAGTTCGGCCAGCTCCTCCGCCCGGCGCCGCCGGTGCACCGAGTGCTGCACCAGGGCCCCGAGGTCGGTCAGGGTCATCCGCACCGCGGAGACGGTGCCGGCCGCGCGCAGCGACTCCACCAGGGCGGCGACCCGCTCCAGGTCGGCCGGGTCGCACCGGGGCACGTCGCGGGCCAGCAGGGTGTCGGCCTCGGCGAGCGCGCCGGCCCGGACACGTTCCAGCCGCTCCTGCTCGGCGGCCCCGGCGGCCTCGGTGTGCCCTCCCGCCTCCGGCGCGCGCCGGCCGGTGGGCGCGGCCGGGCGGGCGGGTGCGGCCGTGGCCTCGGGCAGCACCGCCGACCAGACGTCGGCCACCGCGCCCGCCAACTCCTCGGCCGCCCGGGCGTTCGCCGCCCTGGCCTGCTCGACCAGCCGGCCGAGCTCGGCCGCGTCGGCGTCCGCCGCCGCCCTGACCACCGGCACCCGCACCTTGCCGGTCCGGTAGTTGCGCCGCAGCTGCTTGGCCTCGCCGCGCAGGCCCTGGGCGTGCTCGGCGAGTTCGCCGAGCTGGGCGCGCAGCTCGGCCCGCCGCAGGTTCTCCACCCGGCGCTCCTCCGCGCGCCGCAGGTTCTCCGCCCGCTGCGCCTGCTGGGCGAGCTGCGCACGCAACTGCCGGCGCCGCTCGGCCTCCCGGTCGACGTAGGACCACCCGTATCCCGCGGTACTGCTCACAGGCCGCCTTCCGAGCGCGAGTTGGACGTGCGGTGCGACCGGGGGCAACGGCACCGGGCCGGCACGCTCTGCGCCACCGGGGCCGGAGCGGACCGCCCCGGCCGGACGCCGGCCGGCACCACCCCCGAGGTGCTGACTCACCATCATGCCGCAGATGGGCCCGGCTTGTTCACGAGTGGGAGAAATCCCGATCACCGCCCGTGATCCGTCCGGGCGCGCTAGATTGGGCGCCGGGCCGCCGGCCCGGCGCAGAGGCACGACGGAGGCGGTGAGCGGTGTGCTGGCGGACGTGCTGGACACCCTGCGGGAGCACTGGGACGAGGTGTGGGAGCTGCTCGACGACCCCGCCCGGGCCACGCTGACCGAACTCGTGAACGGGCCGCACGAGGACCCGGAACGGGCGGCCCGCAGCATCGTCCGGCTGGTCAGGCGGCACGTCCCGGCCGGCCATCCGGTGCGGGCCGCGCTCGACCTCTCCGTCTCCCGCTACTCGGACGGTTCGGCACCCGACGCCGAGGCCTCGTCCCACAGGCTGCGCATCGCCCTGACGGGGCTCACCGGCGTGGCCGCACTGCTGGCCGGCCGCCACGTCCTCCAGGCCCGGCGCGCGCAGGCGGACGACGCCCGACCCGACGACACCCCCGCCACGGCGGGGCCCCCCGCCGAGGTGGCGACCCCGCCGGCCGACGCGGACGACTGGCTGCTCGCGGCCCCCAGCGTCACCGCCGCCGACTACCGGTCCGGCGGCCACGATCCCGGCAGCCCCGACCTGATCCGGCTCACCGACCGGGACGGCACCGTCCGGCTGCCCTCGTTCCAGTTCACGGACGCCTCCGGCCGGCCGCACCCGCTGGTGGTGACGATCAACCGGCTGCTCGACGCCGCCGACGACCCATGGGGCGTCGCCGACTGGTGGCTGGGCGCCAACGCCTGGCTGGACGCCGTCCCGGCCCGTCTGCTGGGCACCCCCGCGGAGCGCTCGCTGCTCCCCGCGGCGCGGGCCGAGATCGCGGAGTGGTGAGCGATGCCTGACGTGAACGTCCCCGGCCCCGCCGTGCGCGCCACCCCGCACCGGGAGCTGCTGCCCGCCGGCACCACCCTCTGGCGGGTGCACTCCGGCTCGTACCCCGCCACCTCGTTCAATCCCCGCCCCGTCGACACCAGGATCGGCGGCGGCCGGTTCTGCTCCTTCGAGGGCGACGGCGAGCACCTGCCGTTCCTCTACGCCGGCTTCACCGCGCGGACGGCGGTGATCGAGACGCTGCTGCGCGGCGTACCGTTCCCGGAGGCCGGCTGGCGGCGGATCCGCCGCCGCTCGCTCGAAGGGAAGGTGCTCTCACCCATCGTGACGGCCTGTGACATCCCGCTGGTCGGCCTGCTCGGCACGGACCAGCTGGCCGCCGTGCACCAGGACGAGTGGCTGCTCAACGCCCCGCCCACCTCGTATCCCGACACCCGCCGCTGGGCCGCCTGGATCCGCGGCCAGGCGCCCTGGGCACTCGGGCTGACGTGGTACTCCCACCGGGACCTGCCGAACACGGCGTGCATCCTCTACCAGCGCGGTGGCGCGGCCGACCTGCTCAAGCCCGCCGACGCCGAACCGGTCGCCCTGGACTCGGTGGCCGGCGCCGAGCTGCTCAACGAGCTGCTCGCCCCGTGCCGCACCCACGTCGACCCGCCCCCCGCGGACCGGTAGTCCGCGCCCGACCCCGAGCCCGATCCCGACCCAAGCCCGACCCGGCGCCCCGGTGGCGCCGGGTCGTCGGCGTGTGCGCGGGCGGACGAGGAGCGCGCCGGCCGGCGCCGGAGGTACGGCACCCCGACCGGCCCGCAGAGCCGGCGAGGAGCGGATGGAGAGGGGGCCCGGACAGCATGGTGGGGCGGCTCGGACAACGGGTCGAACCCCACAAGGAGGTCTCATGACCAGGACCCTCACGTCGCTCGGCGACAAGATGCTGGGCGCGCTCCTGAAGGAGAAGAAGGCCGGCGCCTGCATTCCGCCGGACTACTGCGGTGTCGCCGCCTGTACCTCGCGGAGCGGCTTCTGCTCCGGCGGCTGGTGGTGGCAGCCGATGTGCAACGGCTACTACAACTGCCAGGGCGTCTGCAAGGGCACCGGCGGCTTCCAGTACAACAAGAAGGCCGCGTACGGCTGCTGACGACCGGCAGGGCGGGGGCCCCGGTCTCCGGCGGCCCCCGCCCCCCGTCGTCCGTCGAACGGCCCAGAGAGGAACCGACATGCTCACCGCCCTCATCGCCCTCGCCGTCGTGCTCGGCATCGCCACCGCGGCCAACCTCGTCCTCACCTTCGCCGTCATCCGCAGGCTGCGGACGCTGGAGGAAGGCGGCCAGGGCATCCCCGACGCCCTGCCGGAGGTCGGCACCGCCGTCGGCGGGTTCAGCGCCGTCACGACCTCAGGGGAGGAGGTCACCCTCGCCGACGTGGCCGAGGGCGACGCCTTCGCCGGCTTCGTCATGGTCGGCTGCACCCCCTGCGGCAAGCTGATCGAGTCCCTGGCCGGCGGCGCCGCCACCGGGGCCGACGACCCGCTGTTCTTCGTCGTCGGCGACCCGGAGAGCCCGGAGACCCGCCGGATGGCGGCCACCCTGGCCCCCGTCGGCCGGGTGTCCGTCGTCGCCGAGAAGTCCCCGGCCACCGCCGCATTCGGCGGGATCGACGCCTTCCCGACCCTGCTCCGGCTCAAGGACGGCGTCATCGCCGCGGCCGGTCACGACCTGGACGACGTCGTGCCCGCCTCCGCGCACCACCCGAAGGCCGCCCCGGCCACCGACCGTAAGGCCGACCCGAAGACCGACCGCCCGGCCCGCGTCAGGGAAACAGTGTGAGCATGACGGCCGTCGGGCGGGTGCGGGCCGCGGCCGCCGCGCTGCGGCTGGGCTGGCGGGCCTCCCCGCAGGGGATCGTGCTCCAGCTCCTGCTCGCCCTGCTCACCGGGGTGCTCCCGGCCGCGATCGCCTACGTCACCAAGCTGCTCGTCGACGCCCTGGCCGGAGCCGGCGGCCCCGGTGCGGCCGACGGCACCCGGGTGGCGTGGCTCGCGGCCGCGGGCGCCGCCCTCGCCGGGGTGACCGCCGTGCTCAACCACGTCACGGCGCTGGTCGCCGCCGTGGCCGGTCGGGCCGTCAACATCGAGGTGCAGGACCGGCTCTACGAGCGGGTCAACGCCTACCGGGGGCTGCGCCCGTTCGAGGACCCGGCGACCCAGGACCGCATCCGGCTGGCCGAGACCGCGGCCCAGGGCGCACCGCACGACGTCCTCGACTTCCTGCTGGACACGGTCCGCAGCACCATGACGATCACCGGGTTCCTCGGCACCGTGCTGCTGTTCTGGCCGCCGATGGGCGCGCTGCTCGTGCTCTGCGTCGCGGTCTCCGTCGCCGGCCACCTGCGCACCTCCCGGGGCATGGCCGACACCGCCGCGGCCGTCGTCCCCGCCGCCCGGAGGCAGTACTTCTACCGGATGCTGCTCACCGACCCCCGGGCCGCCAAGGAGATCCGCCTCTTCGGCACCGGGCCGCTCTTCCGCCGCCGGGCGCTCGACGGGCTCCGCGAGACCTCCGGGGCCGGCCTGGCGGCGCTGCGCCGCAGCGTCCTCGTCCAGTCGGGGCTCGCCCTCCTCACCGCGGCCGTCGCCGGAACCGCGGCCGTGGTGGTGGCACGGCAGGTGCTTGCCGGGCGGATCACCCTCGGCGACATGACCCTGTTCACCGCCGCGGTGGCCGCCGTGCAGGGCGCGCTGTCCTCGATCGTGATGCAACTCGGGCGTGCGGAGGAGGCGTTGCGGCTCTTCGGGCACTACCTCGCGCTGCTCGGCTCGCCCGCCGACCTGCCGGACGGCACGCACGTCCCTGCCCCGCTGCGGGAGGGCATCACCTTCGAGGACGTCTGGTTCCGCTACACCCCCGACGCCCCCTGGGCGCTGCGCGGTGTCGACCTGCACCTCCCGCACGGCCGCGCGGTCGGCCTGGTCGGCGTGAACGGCGCCGGGAAGAGCACGCTGGTCAAGCTGCTCTGCCGGTTCTACGACCCCGAGCGCGGGCGCATCCTGTGGGACGGCGTCGACATCCGCACCATGCCGGTCGGCGAACTGCGGCGCAGGATCGGCGCGACGTTCCAGGACTTCATGACGTACGACCTGACCGCCGCCGAGAACATCGGACTGGGCGCCCCCGAGCACCGGGAGGACCTCGGCCGGATCCGCGCCGCGGCCGTCCGCGCCGGCATCGACGGGAGCCTGGAGCGGCTGCCCCGCGGCTACCGCACCCTGCTCAGCCGGACGTTCGCCGACGAGGACGAGCTGAACGGCGTCGTGCTCTCCGGCGGCCAGTGGCAGCGCGTCGCCCTCGCCCGCTCGCTGATGCGCGAGGACGCCGAGCTGCTCATCCTGGACGAGCCCAGCTCCGGCCTCGACGCGCTCGCCGAACGCGAGGTGCACCAGGCGCTGCGCCGCCACCGCGCCGGTCGCACCAGTCTGCTGATCTCGCACCGGCTGGCCGCGCTGCGGGAGGCCGACCTGATCGTGGTGCTCTTCGAAGGGCGGGTCGCGGAACGCGGCGGCCACGACGAACTGGTGGCGCTCGACGGCCGGTACGCGGAGCTGTTCGCCGCGCAGGCCGAGGGCTACCGCGAGGACGGCGGCCGGTCCGCCGGGGCCCGCCTCCCGGCCGGCCGTACGGCGGCCGGGCCCTGCACCGTGCCGCGCACCGACGCGGACCGATCCGAAGGAGTGCGATGAACACGCTTCCCCCGTCCGTGCTCGCCGTCGCCGCCGGGGCGCTGGCCGGGGCCGTGGCGACGGCGGTGGTGGTCCGCCGCTCCTTCGAGCTGGTGGTGGTGGAGGGCGGCAGCATGGAGCCCACCCTGCGGGACGGCGACCGGGTGCTGGTGCGCCGGACCAGGGCGTTCCGCCGCGGCGACGTGGTGGTCTTCCCCGTCCCGGGCGGGCCGCGCGTCCCGCAGGATCCGTCGTGGCTGGTGAAGCGGGTCAGTGCGGTCGCGGGCGACCCGGCCGCGGACGGCTGCCCGGCGGTGCCGTCCGGGCACCTGGCGGTCCTCGGCGACAACCCGCGCAGCCTGGACTCGCGGGCGTTCGGCACCGTGCCGAGCCGCACCGCCCTGGGCGTGGCCGTCCGCCGGATGTCCCGGGACGGGCGGCCCGCGCAGTCCCTGAGCCGGTCGGGGCGGCGTTCCCGCCACCGTGCTTCTTCGGGTCACGGTTCGGGGAGGACCGCATGACGATGCTGCAACTGGCCGCCCGCGCCCTGCTGGTGGTCGTCTTCGGTGCCGCGCTGGTGGGCAAGGCGCGCAGCCGCGCGGCGCTGGCCGCGTTCGCCGCCGACCTGGCCGACTTCCGCTGGCTGCCGGCCGGCCTGCGCCGTCCGGCCGCCGTCGGCGTGATCGCCGCCGAGGTGGCG
This sequence comes from Kitasatospora sp. NPDC047058, assembly GCF_040643935.1. Classification (NCBI taxonomy): domain Bacteria; kingdom Bacillati; phylum Actinomycetota; class Actinomycetes; order Kitasatosporales; family Streptomycetaceae; genus Kitasatospora; species Kitasatospora sp. NPDC047058. The sequence continues at coordinate 7,749 of NZ_JBEYVJ010000181.1, forward strand.
GCGGTGGTGCTGCTCGCGACCGTGCGGCAGGCCGGCGCGGTGCTCACGCTCGGGCTGCTGGCCGCCTTCACCGTGGCGACCCTGCAGGCCGGCCGGGCGGCGGACTGCCGGTGCTTCGGTGCGGCGAGGCGCGGCGCGCGCGGCAGCGCCCGGGGCTTCGTCCTGCGCAACTCCCTGCTCGCCGCCGGCGCGCTCGCCGCGGCGCTGGCCCCCGGCGGCGGCGTGGCCCCGGCCCTGGCGGCGGCCGCCCTCGCCGCGGGCGCGGGTGCGGGCGCCGTGATCGTCCGGTGGGACGACATCGCCTACCTGTTCCAGGGGCCCGCCGCTCCCCGGCGCTCCTGAACCTCCCGGCCCGGGCGGGTGTCCGGCGGGTGGCGGCGGGGGGCGGCGGGCACCCGGGTCAGCGGCCCGGGCGCCAGTGGTAGGGCCGGGTCCGGGCCGGGTGGCTGCACAGCCGGCGCAGCCGGGGCAGTGAGGCGCGCGTGTGCCGGCGCGGGCTCAGCAGGGCCGGGTCGCCGCGCAGCACGGCGTTCTCCAGCTCGGTGAGCGCGGGGCCCGGGTCCAGCCCGAACTCCTCGGCGAGCAGGGCGCGCAGCCGGCGGGCGATGGCCAGCGCGTCGGTCTGCCGCCCGCTGCGGTACAGGGCGAGGACCAGCCGCTCCACGAGGTGTTCGCGGGCGGGGTAGCGGTCCACCAGGGCGGTCAGCTCGGGCACCAGTTCGTGGTGCCGCCCCGCGCCGAGCTCGATGTCGGCCAGCAGCTCGTAGGCGGCGAAGCGTTCCTCCTCCAGGCGGGCCCGGATCGGCTCCGCGAACGGTGCGTCGATCCCGGTGAGCGGGACGCCGCGCCACAGGCCCAGCCCGCTCCGTAAGTGCCGGACGGCCTCGGCGTGTTCGCCCAGTGCCGTGAGCCGCCGTGCCTCCGCGACCTCCCGGCCGAAGTCCACGGTGTCGAGGTCGTGCCGGCCCACCGCGAGGCGGTAGCCGCCCGCCAGGGAGGCGAGCGGTCCGGCGTCGTCCCGCGGCCCGTCCCCGGCGGCGGTGCCGGGGAGGAGCTTGCGCAGGGCCGAGACGGCGGTGTGCACCTGGCCCCGGGCACTGCGCGGTGGCCGCTCGCCCCACAGTGCGTCCACCAGCTGTTCGATGCACACCTGGTGGTTCGCGTGGAGCAGCAGGAACGTCAGTACCGCGCGCCTGCGCGGCCGGTCTATGGGCACGACGGTGCCCTGGTCGAAAACTTCCAACGGTCCAAGTACCGTGTAGCGCATCATTCCCCCGAGCTACGGACCTTGTGGGCAGCACTCGCCAACTCCCGTTTGTCGAAGGGGAGTCAACGGCTCGCGATGCGCGTGATCATAGGCCGGTCGTCCCGGCTATGGGAACAGCGCTGCCAAAACCCGGTTCGCCCAGGTGGGACGCGCCGACCGGCCCGCGGGCCGGGGGAGGGCGCCGCGGCCGGGGCGTGCGGGTCGTACGCGACCGTCACCGGCCCGTCGTCCGGCGGGCCGGCGGCGGTGTCACGGGTCAGGCGCTGCGGGCGTCGCCGACGCACCGCTCGGGCGCGGCGGTCTTCAGGTACTCGTGCTTGACGAGGTTGGCGACGTTGTACGTCTCGGCGTCGGTGAAGTCGGCGGGCTTGAGGGCGGGGTCGAGCCACTGCTGGTAGCCGAAGCCCGGCTGGGCGAAGCCGGCCGCGATGTGGCCGGTCTGGACGCGGAAGTCACGGTTCACCACGTAGCAGTGGTAGTTGTTCCCGGTTCCGTTGAGCGAGTCCGGCGGCAGGGCGCGCTTGGCGTAGGGCGTCCCGCCGGGGGCGAGGTACTTGCCGCCCTCGCTCCCGAAGCGGTCCAGGAGGCCGCCCGGTTCCATCGTCTGCTGGTGCATGTCGAGGACGCCGTTCAGCTCCGCGAAGCCCCGGTTGTCGGGGTACTTCCACTGGTCGCCGCTGCGGTACCAGTCGAGGAACTGGGTCGGCTGCAGACCGCCGAGGCGGTGATAGCCCTTCAGCAGCACGCCCACCGGCCCGTCCGTGGGCAGCACGGCCGGGCCGAGCTCGGTGCGGCCGCAGTAGTAGACGGTCGGGTCGTCGGGCGGGAGGAGGTCCGGACAGTCCGCGGGGAGGCTCCGCTGGGACGGCACCCGGACCGGCGCGGCGGCCACGGCGTCACCGGCGGCGGCGAGGAAGGTCAGCGGCAGTGCGGCCGCCATGGAGAGCGAGGCGAGCGTGAGAGGGCGCAAGGGCGGGCTCCAGGGGTACCGGGGGAGGGGGCGGCCCGGCTGCGGGGGAGCGCAGGGGCCGCACGGCACCGTCATTGCACACCGGGAGCCGCTGCGCGTCCGGCGAACCCGGGCGGTGGCGGGGCGGACTGCACGCGGGCGGGCTAACCACGGGCGGGGCCGGCCCGGCGGGCCGTCGGGATTGAGTCATTCGACTGTCGCCCCCGGGCCGCGCCCGGATGATCCTGAACCGGTCCCCGGCCTTCCGGTGCCGGACGGTCGTCGTGCCCGGAGGAGCCAGCCGTGAACCGTACCCCCGTCGTCCTCATCCACGGCGTGTGGCTGCACGCGCGCTCCTGGGAGCCGTGGGCGGAGCGCTTCGCCGGCCGGGGGTTCCGCGCCCTCGCGCCCGGATGGCCGGGGGAGGCCGCCGCCGCCCGGGGCCTGCGCGAGTCCCCGGCCGGGCTCGGCCGGATCGGCCTCGACGTGCTCACCGACCACTACGCCGGGATCGTGCGTTCCTTCGACGTCCCGCCGGTGATCGTCGGGCACTCGGTCGGCGGGCTCATCGCGCAGCACCTCATCGCCGCGGACCTCGGCCGCGCCGCGGTGGCCATCGCCCCCGCCCCGGTCAACGGGATCCCGCTGCACGCGTCCCCCGCCCGGCTGCCCGCCCCTGCGCCGCTCCCGGCCCCCGCCCGGCGTCCGTCCGACGAGCAGCTGGTGCACCTGTCGCCGGAGCGGTTCCACCGGCTCTTCGCGAACACGGTCGGCGCGGAGGAGTCCGCCCGGCTGCACGAGCGCCACGTGGTGCCGGCACCACGCCGCCTGCTCGCCGACCTCGGCTGCGGGGGCGCGGCCCGCAGCCCGCGCGCCGTGGCGGACGTCGGCAACGCGCGACGCGGTCCGCTGCTGCTGATCTCCGGGCAGGAGGACAGACTCGTGCCGGACGCGGCGACCCGGGCGGTGTACCGGCAGTACGGCGACACCGCCGCCGTGACCGACCTGAAGCAGTTCGCGGACCGGGCCCACTCGCTGGTCATCGACAGCGGATGGCGCCTCGTCGCCGACTACGTGCTCGACTGGCTGGAGGAACGCGGCATCCGCGCCGACCCCTCGGCGGGCTGAGGGGCCCGCGGCGCTGTCACGCCTCCCGCCCATCGGACGGCCGGCCCGGCACGGTGCCGCCGGGCGGGTGAACGGGCGGCGCGGTGCGCCGGGCGGCGGTGCGGTGCGGGGGGATGATCGCCGGGTTCACGGGGGTCCCGACCGCCGGAGGTGCACATATGCGGATCCTGCTCGTCGCGAGCGCGTTCAACAGCCTCACCCAGCGGGTCCACGCCGAGCTGCGGGACCTGCGGCACACGGTGGAGGTCCACCTGGCCGGCGACGACGAGGCGCTCCGGACGGCGGTGCGGCGCTGCACCCCGGACCTGGTGGTCGCGCCGATGCTGAGGACGGCGCTGCCGCCCGACGTCTGGTCCGCCGTCACCTGCCTGATCGTGCACCCGGGCCCGCCCGGCGACCGCGGCCCCTCCTCCCTCGACTGGGCGATCCACGAGGGGGCGGCCGACTGGGGCGTGACGGTGCTGCAGGCCGACGCGGTGATGGACGCGGGCCCGGTCTGGGCCTCGGAGCCCTGCGCGCTGCCGCCCGTCGCCAAGAGCGACCTCTACCGCAACGAGGTGTCCGACGCCGCGGTCACGGCGGTGCTCCGAGCCGTGGAGCGCGTCGCCTCCGGCACGTACACCCCGCGCCCGCAGCACGGCCCCGGCTGGACGGCGCCGGACCACACCCGGCCGTACCTGCGCCAGGAGGTGCGGCGGATCGACTGGGCCGGGGACGACACCGGCACCGTGGTGCGCAAGCTCAGGGCGGCCGACTCCCGGCCCGGCGTGCTGGACGACCTGCTCGGCGCCGCATGGTTCCTGCACGGCGGCCACCCGGAGCGGGACCTGCGCGGACGGCCCGGCGAACTGCTGGCCACCCGGGCGGGGGCGGTGTGCCGGGCCACCCGCGACGGTGCGGTGTGGATCCCGGAACTCCGCCGCCGCCGCCCGGACGGACCGGCCGGCATCAAGCTGCCCGCCGTCACCGCCCTCGGCGACGCGCTGCCCCCGCTGCCCGAGGTGCCGGCGCCGCTGATGCCCGCGGAGGACGACCCGGTCTGGTCGGACGTCCGCTACCGCGAGGACGGCCCGGTCGGCCTGCTGCGGTTCGCCTTCCCCGGCGGCGCGATGAGCACCGCGCACTGCCGCCGGCTGCTCGACGCGTACCGCTTCGCCCTCACCCGGCCGACCTCGGTGCTGGTACTGGGCGGCGGCCGCGACTTCTTCTCCAACGGCATCCACCTCAACGTCATCGAGGCCGCCGCCGATCCGGCCGCCGAGTCCTGGGCGAACATCAACGCCATGGACGACCTGGTCGAGGCGGTCCTCACCACCACGGACCGCCTGGTGGTCGCCGCCCTCGGCGGGAACGCCGCCGCCGGCGGGGTGATGCTCGCGCTGGCCGCCGACGAGGTCTGGTGCCGCCGGGGCGTGGTGCTCAACCCGCACTACCGGCTGATGGGCCTGTACGGCTCCGAGTACTGGACCTACACCCTGCCGCGCCGGGTGGGCGACGCACAGGCGCGCCGGCTCACCGGGCAGGCGCTCCCGGTGACGGCCGAGGCGGCCCGGCGGACCGGCCTGGCCGACCGCGTCCTGCCGTGCACCCCGCAGGAGTTCGGGCGGGAGGCCGCCCGCCTGGCGGGCCTGACCGCCGCCTCGCCGACGGTCCAGGGCCGGATCGCCGCGAAGAAGGCCGCCCGCGAGGCCGACGAACGCGCCAGGCCGCTCGCCGCCCACCGCGCCGGGGAGCTGGCCGTGATGCACCGCCAGTTCTCCGACCCGGCGTCCCCGTACCACGCGCTGCGCGCCGCCTTCGTCCGCAAGCTCCCCGCCCCCTCGGCGAGCGGTTGACCCGGACGGCCCATCCGGCTTGCGTCTGTTCGGCTGCGCCGCCCGGCCCTGTGGACCGGCGGGCCGGGCCGACCGCTGTTATGACTGTTCCGAGCCATTGTGTCCGGCTCCCAGTTCCGAGGAGGCATCCTCATGGGTGCTGAAACAGCAACGAGCGCCACCGACACCGACGTGGTGCACATTCTCTGGATCAACGCGGGCCTGAGCTGCGACGGCGACTCGGTCTCCCTGACCGCCGCCATGCAGCCGAGCATCGAGGAGATCGTCACCGGCGCCCTCCCGGGCCTGCCGAAGATCGCCGTCCACTGGCCGCTGATCGACTTCGAGTGCGGTCCGGTGCAGGGCGCGGACAACTTCGTGGAGTGGTTCTTCAAGGCGGACCGCGGCGAGATCGAGCCGTTCGTCCTGGTCGTCGAGGGCTCCATCCCGAACGAGAAGATCAAGAAGGAGGGCTACTGGTGCGGCTTCGGGGACGACCCGGAGACCGGCCAGCCGGTCACCACCAGTGAGTGGCTGGACCGCCTCGCCCCCAAGGCCACGGCGGTCGTCGCCATCGGCACCTGTGCCACGTACGGCGGCATCCACGCCATGGAGGGCAACCCGACCGGCGCCATGGGCGTGCCCGACTACCTCGGATGGGACTGGAAGTCCAAGGCCGGCCTGCCGATCGTCTGCGTGCCCGGCTGCCCCATCCAGCCCGACAACTTCTCCGAGACCCTGACCTACCTGCTCTACCAGCTGGCCGGCTCCGCGCCGATGATCCCGCTGGACGACAAGCTGCGCCCCGCCTGGCTGTTCGGCGCCACCGTGCACGAGGGCTGCGACCGCGGCGGCTACTACGAGCAGGGCCAGTTCGCCACCGACTACGGCACGCCCGAGTGCCTGGTCAGGCTCGGCTGCTGGGGCCCGGTCGTCAAGTGCAACGTCGCCAAACGCGGCTGGACCAACGGCATCGGCGGCTGCCCCAACGTCGGCGGCATCTGCATCGCCTGCACGATGCCCGGATTCCCCGACAAGTTCATGCCGTTCATGGACCCGCCGCCGGGCTCCGCGGTCTCCACGACCGCCAGCACGGCGTACGGCTCGGTGATCCGCCGGCTGCGCGCGATCACCCTCAAGACCGTCGACAAGGAACCCAAGTGGCGCCACGCCGGGCGCAGGCTGACCACCGGCTACCGCACCCCCTGGTGACCAGGCGGGCCGCCGCGCC
>NZ_JBEYVJ010000182.1:0-14016 GCF_040643935.1 Kitasatospora sp. NPDC047058
TTGGGCGGCCGCGCGCCACCGGGGCCGGGGGGGCGGGCTAGGGGCCCCGCCGCCCCGGGTTGGGGGGGGGGGCCCCGGCCGTGCGGGCGGGCCTGCGGATCAGTGGTGGCCGTGTCCGCTGGCGATCTCCTGGTGCTCCTCGACGGTGGGCTTGGCGATCTGGCTGCCCTCGCCGTAGAAGCCGCGGGAGAACTTGGCCCGGGCGCGCGCGAGCAGGCCGGCCTTGCGGGCCACCCCGTTCTCGTCCACCTCGGCCGGCAGCACGTGCGGCTGCGGCTGGTCGTGCGCGGTGAGCGTGTAGAGGCGGCCCTGCGGCAGCGGGGCGTGCACCTCGATGTACTCCCCGTGCTGCAGGCGGTTGATGACGCCGGTCTCGCGGCCGTGCAGCACCTTCTCCTTGTCGCGCCGCTGGAGGCCCATGCACCACCGCTTGGTGATCACGAAGACCACCACCGGCACCACGAAGAAGCCGATCCGGGCCGCGTTGGTGATCGTGTTGATCGACAGGTGGAAGTGGGTGGCGAGCAGGTCGTTGCCGCCGCCGGCGAGCAGGACCAGGTAGAGGCCGATCCAGGCCGCGCCGAAGGCCGTCCGGACCGGGGCGTTGCGCGGCCGGTCGGCCATGTGGTGCTCGCGCTTGTCACCGGTGACCCAGGCCTCCAGGAACGGGTAGCCCCAGATCGCCGCCAGCACCAACGGGAAGATCATCAGCGGGACGAAGACGCCCAGGTTCAGGGTGTGGCCCCAGAGGCCGATCTCCCAGCCCGGCATGATGCGGATCAGGCCCTCGGAGTACCCCATGTACCAGTCGGGCTGGGCGTCCGTGGACACCTGGTCGGGACGGTACGGGCCGTACGCCCAGATCGGGTTGACCGTGGCGACCGCCGACATCGCCGCGATGATGCCGAACACCAGGAAGAAGAAGCCGCCCGCCTTCGCCATGTAGACCGGCATCAGCGGCATGCCGACCACGTTCTCCTCGGTCCGGCCGGGCCCCGCGAACTGGGTGTGCTTGTGGTAGAAGACCAGGATCAGGTGGGCCACCAGCAGGCCCATCATGATCCCCGGGATCAGCAGGATGTGCACGGTGAACAGCCGGGGCACGATGTCGATGCCGGGGAACTGGCTGCCGAAGAGGAAGAACATCAGGTACGTGCCGACGATCGGCACGGAGAGGATCGCACCCTCCATGAACCGGATGCCCGTGCCGGAGAGCAGGTCGTCGGGCAGCGAGTAGCCCATGAATCCGTCGAACATGCCGAGGATGAGCAGGCCCGCGCCGAACAGCCAGTTGATCTCGCGCGGCTTGCGGAACGCCCCGGTGAAGAACACCCGCATCATGTGCACGAACATGGCGGCGACGAACACGATCGCCGCCCAGTGGTGGATCTGCCGGATCAGCAGGCCGCCGCGTCTGTCGAAGCTGATGTCGAGCGTCGAGGCGTAGGCCTCGGACATCGGGACGCCCCGGAGCGGGAGGTACCTGCCCTCGTAGATGACCTCGCCCATGGAGGGCTTGAAGAAGAGGGTCAGCCAGACGCCGGTGATGATGATGATGATGAAGGTGTACAGGCAGATCTCGCCCAGCATGAAGGACCAGTGGTCCGGGAAGATCTTGCGGAGGTTGGACTTGGACAGGGCGTAGATGCCGAGCCGGCCGTCGGTCCAGTCGGCGAGGGCCTCGGCCTTGTTCGCGGGCGCCGCCCGCGTGCTGGTGACCGGTCCCGGGCCCGACTGCTGCGGGGCGCTCACGACGGGCTCCCCGGCGTCCGCTGCGTACCGGCCGGGGAGCCCGACTGCGGGGCTGCCGGCCGGCGGATTGATGTGATCATGGGACCTCTCGATACGGGGCCGCCGGGTGCGCCGGCGTGCGGATCCGCCGACCCGCTGACCCCGTTGCTCAAAGTGATGGAGCGCTTACTCTGTCATGCTGTCGGCAGGGGGCCGCCTGTGCACGTCCATCGGCCCGTCCGGCCGCTCGTGTCGGCCCGTCCGGGGGTGTCCGCGCCGTTCGGCCGCCGGTGGGAGCCGGCGTGGTGCGCCCGGGTGCTGTTCCGCGGGCGCCGGACCGGTTCGGCGCGTGCCGTGCACGGGAACGGCGCACCTCCGGGCCTACGCTGCGCCAATGGTGGATCACCGTGAACTCTTCGAGGACGTGACCGCGACCCTGGCCCGTGCGGGCTTCGACACCGGGCAGGGGCCGTCAGGCCTGCGGATCGGACATCGGCCGCAAGGGGTCGTCGTCGGCTGGACGCCGGTTGACCAGGCCGGCCCGGACGGCGGTGAGGACGCCGGGACGCCGCCCGCCGAGGGCGTCCGGGCGGCGGTGAGCGGGGCGGTCGCCCTGGTGCTCCGGGAGTCCGGCTACCGGGTGACCGAGACCGGGACCGACGGCGTGCTGGTCACGGCCGGCCCGCCCCCGGCCGAGGACGGGGGCGCGTGCGGCGCCGGACCGGAGCCGGCCGCCGTCCCCGAGCAGTGGTGGGGCTGAGACCGGCCGTCAGACCCCGGGCGTCCGCCCGCGGGGCGGCTCGGCACAGCCGTGCCGGTCGTGGTCGTGGCCGTTGTGGAGGTGCAGCTGGTGCACGGGCAGGACCAGCCAGCAGGCGGCGAACCAGAGCATCACGCCGGCGGTGATCCCGGCCGCCGTGCTGCCGCCGGTCGCCACCCGGAGCAGGAGCAGCAGCGCCGAGCCGATGGTCAGCGACAGCAGCACCAGGCCGGCGCCGACCAGACGGGCGGCGCCGTCCACCAGCTGCGGCTTGAGCCGGCGGCCGGCCAGCACCCGGTGGTAGGAGACCGGCGCGGTGAGCGCGCCGGTGGCCAGCGCGCCGAGCACCACGGTCACCACGTACAGGCCGCGGTCGAAGGCGCCGAGCCCGGCGAAGCGCGGCATGAAGACGACGCTCAGCAGGAAGCCGAAGAGGATCTGCGAGCCGGTCTGGGCGACCCTGACCTCCTGGAGCATCTCGCTCCAGCGCCGGTCGGCGCGCTCCTCGGGCGACTCGCGCCGCCCCACCCGCGGCGCCTCGGCGGCGGGGCGGCCGGTCTCCGGCGGGGCCGGGCGGCCGGTCTCCGGCCAAGTCAACGTGATCGCCTCCAACGGCAGGCTGCTTCTGGGGGCTCCGCCCGGATCAGGCGTGTATCCGGAGCCCACGCGGGCAAACGCCGGGGCATGGACGATGCGGAGGTCACCTCGGTGTGGCCGGCTGCGGCCGGGAGCATGCCGCGGAGACGGGCCGTCCGGGCGGTCCGGGCACGCGCGCGGCATCATGAGGATGACGGCGCCCCGCCGTCGCCACCGGACCGGGAGCCTGGAATGGAACGGGCAGGAACAGACAGGGGTGGGGAGGACGGACAGGCGCGGCTGCTGCTCTCGGCGCGCAGGGTCGGGGACGTCCGGGTGGTCGCGGTGGCGGGGGAGCTGGACCACGACACCGCGGACGGGCTGCGGTCCGTGCTGGCCGCGCCGGCCGGCGGCGGGACCGGCCGGATCGTGGTGGACCTGAGCGGGCTGCGGTTCTGCGACTCCACCGGGCTGAACCTCCTGCTGCGGGCCCGGTTGGACGCAGAGGAAGCCGGGTTGAGCCTGGAAGTGGCGGGCCCCACCTCGGCGGTCGCCCGGCTGTTCAACGTGACGGGGGCCGACACGGTGCTGCGGATCCACCCGAGCGTCGAGGCCGCGCTGGTGGCCGGCCCGCCGCCCGGGGGCCCGGTGTCCGGCGGCCCGGCGTCCGGCGACACCGGACCCGGCGACGGCGGGGAATGAGGGGCGACGCCATGAGCGTGCCCGGTGGACGTCCTCTTCCCGGTGGTGCTGCGGCCCCGGCCGAGACGCGGCGGCTGGCCCTTTCCGGGACGGAGGGGGCGGTGCTCCGCTGCCGGGACTTCAGCCGGCGGGCGCTGCTGGACTGGCACTGGCTGCCGGCCTTCGACGCGGAACAGCAGGCCGTCGCCGAGGACGTCCTGCTGATGGTCTCCGAACTGGTCACCAACGCCTGCCTGCACGCCCCCGGCGGACCGCGGGAGCTGCTGCTCGACTGGGACGCCCGCCGATTGCGGGTGGAGGTGCGGGACGACAGCCCGGTGCAGCCGCGGCTGCGTCCGCACGCGGATCCGGGCCGGCCGGGCGGCCACGGTCTGCGGGTGGTCGACCGGCTGGCCCGGGCCTGGGGGTCGCTGCCGGAGGGCGAGGGCAAGTCGGTCTGGCTGGAGGTGCCCTCCCCGCTGGCCGGCCGCCTGTACTGGAACCACCACCACCGTCGGCCGGCCGGCTGAGCGGCGGCGGCCCCGGCACACACGCACCCCAATGCACGCACCCTCACGCGCGCACCTCAGCGCACGGACCCCAGCCCACGGCCGGGTCCGGGCTCCGGCGGGGGCGCCGGGTCCGGGGCCGGGAACGGCGGCCGCGGCGGGGGCAGCGGGTCGGGCTCCTCGCCCGGCCGCGGTCCCGGGTGCGGGTGCGGGAACGGCTCGGTGTCGGGATCGGGGGGAATCGGTACGGTCATCGTCCTCCCGTGACCCGGTGCGCCCCGCCCGGTGCGCGCGGACCGGTGGTGCTCGTACCGGTGCTCCCGTCCGGGGCTCGATGCTCGGGGCATGATGCCTCCTCGTCTCGTTTCACGTGGGCGCGCCTACCCGGGTGCCGCGGGGCCAATCGGCGCGGCACGCACGCCCGGCCGAGCACCCGGGAGCCGGCGTTTCCGGCCGCGGAGACGCTTCCCGCCGCGGAGACGTTTTCCGCCGCACGGAGTGGAAAGCCGCACCGCGGGGGCGTTGCCACTGCGTGGCCCTGCGCGAGCAGCCCGCGCGGGGACGCCGCCGCCCACCGGCGCCGGGTGGACCCGACCGGCCTATCGTGGAAGGGCACGGCCGTCGCGGGCGCAAGGAGACGATCCCGATGAACCGCCGCACGCCGAAGAAGCCCGAACCGGACCTCGTGCCCGGCGGCCTGTCCGTCTCCACCCGCGCCTGGGCCGGTGGCTCCGTGCTCACCCTGCGCGGCGAACTCGACCTCGACACCGTCGAGCTCGTCCACACGGCCCTCGACGAAGTGCTGCGGACCCCCGGCACCGTCGTCGTGATCGACTGCGCCGGCCTGGAGTTCTGCGACTCCACCGGCCTGAACGCGCTGCTGCGGGCCCGGGCCGTCGCCGACGGCGGCGGCAGCCGGATCGAACTCGTCCACCCCCGGCCGCTGGTGCTGCGGATGCTCGAACTGACCGGGGCCACGGACGCCTTCCCGATCCGCGACGGGCTGCCGGCCTGACCGCCGCGGCCCGCCCCCCGACGGCCCGGTGCCCCGGGCCGTCCCGCCTGTCACCCTGCACGATCCGGTGGCACAGTGGAAGCCGGGACGGCGGTCGCCGTCCTCCGCGGCTGGGGCCGTCCGGACGCCGTCCCCGGCTGTGCGGCCGAACCGGAGGCGGGACCAGTGGACGACCTTCCGGCGACACCGCCGTCCGCCACCCCGCAGCCGCCCCCGGTCCCGTCGGTGGAGCTGGCGGAACAGGGGTTGCGACGGCTGCTGGCGGGGCTCACGGCGGTGCGCGACGGCGACTTCGGCACCCGGCTGGCGCTGGACCAGCCGGGCCTGCTCGGTGAGATCGCCACGGTGTTCAACGGCATGGCCGACCAGCTGTCCCGGGTGACCTCCGAGGTGACCCGGGTGGCCCGGGAGGTCGGCACCGACGGGCGGCTCGGCGGCCAGGCACAGGTCCCGGGGGTCTCCGGGACGTGGCTGGAGCTGACCGACTCGGTCAACGCCATGGCCGGCAACCTGACCTGGCAGGTGCGCAACATCGCCCAGGTCACCACGGCGGTGGCCCGCGGCGACCTCACCCAGAAGATCGAGGTGGACGCGCGGGGCGAGATCCTGGAGCTGAAGAACACCGTCAACACCATGGTCGACCAGCTGTCCTCGTTCGCGGACGAGGTGACCCGGGTGGCGCGGGAGGTCGGCAGCGAGGGCCGGCTGGGCGGCCAGGCACAGGTCCCCGGGGTGGCCGGGACGTGGCGTGACCTCACCGAGTCGGTCAACTCCATGGCGGGCAACCTCACCGCCCAGGTGCGCGCGATCGCCGAGGTGGCCACCGCGGTCGCCGAGGGCGACCTCACCCAGAAGGTCTCGGTCGCGGCCCGGGGCGAGATCCTGGAGCTCAAGACCACCATCAACACCATGGTCGACCAGCTGTCCTCGTTCGCGGACGAGGTGACCCGGGTGGCGCGGGAGGTCGGCACCGAGGGCCGGCTCGGCGGCCAGGCGGACGTCCGGGACGTCTCCGGCACCTGGCGCGACCTCACCGAGTCGGTCAACGTGATGGCGGACAACCTCACCGCCCAGGTGCGGGCGATCGCCGAGGTGACCACCGCCGTGGCCGACGGCGACCTCACCCAGAAGATCCGGGTCGACGCGCGCGGGGAGATCCTGGAGCTCAAGGAGACCATCAACACGATGGTCGGCCAGCTCTCCGCCTTCGCGGACGAGGTGACCCGGGTGGCCCGCGAGGTCGGCACGGCCGGCAACCTCGGCGGCCAGGCCACCGTCCGGGGCGTCTCCGGCACCTGGAAGGACCTCACCGACAACGTCAACGTGATGGCCTCCAACCTGACCGGGCAGGTCCGCTCGATGTCCGAGGTGGCCACCGCGGTCGCCCGCGGCGACCTCTCGCGGAAGATCACCGTCGAGTCCCAGGGCGAGGTGGCCGCGCTCGCCGACGCGATCAACACCATGGTGGACACGCTCTCGGTGTTCGCGGACGAGGTGACCCGGGTGGCCCGCGAGGTCGGCACCGAGGGCATCCTCGGCGGCCAGGCCCGGGTGCCGAACGTCGCCGGGACGTGGAAGGACCTCACCGAGAACGTCAACTCGATGGCGACCAACCTCACCAACCAGGTCCGCAACATCGCCCAGGTCACCACCGCCGTCGCCAACGGGGACCTCACCCGCAAGATCGACGTGGACGCCCGGGGCGAGATCCTGGCGCTCAAGACCACCATCAACACCATGGTCGACACGCTGTCCGCGTTCGCCGCCGAGGTGACCCGGGTGGCGCGGGAGGTCGGCAGCGAGGGCCGGCTCGGCGGGCAGGCCGAGGTCGAGGGCGTCTCCGGCACCTGGAAGCGGCTCACCGAGAACGTCAACGGCCTCGCCGGCAACCTCACCCGGCAGGTCCGCGCGATTGCCGAGGTGACCAGCGCCGTCGCCGCCGGGGACCTCACCCGCTCGATCACCGTCGACGCCTCCGGCGAGGTCGCCGACCTCAAGGACAACATCAACGCGATGGTCGGCTCGCTGCGCGAGACCACCCGCACCAACCAGGATCAGGACTGGCTGAAGACCAACCTCGCCCGGTTCTCCGGCGCCATCCAGGGCCGCCGCGACATCCGGGCCGTCGCCGAGATGATCACCGACGAGCTGACGCCGCTGGTCGGCGCGCAGTTCGGTGCGTTCTACCTCGCCGAGGAGACCGGGGCCGGTACCGAACTCGTCCTGATCAGTCGCTACGGCCGCCCGCTCGACGCCGAGCAGCAGCGGCTGCGGCCCGGCGAGTCCCTGGTCGGGCAGGCCGCCCGCAGCCGCCGGACCATCACCGTCGACGCCCTGCCGCCCGGCTACGCCACCATCGCCTCCGGCACCGGCGCCGCCGACGCCCGCGCCCTCGTGGTGCTGCCGATCGCCCTGGAGGAATGGCTGATCGGCGTCATGGAGTTCGCCTCCGTCCAGTCGTTCAGCCAGGTCCACCGGGACTTCCTGGCGCAGTTCGCCGAGGCCTGCGGCGTCAACATCGGCACCCTGCTGGCCAACGCCCGCACCGACGAACTGCTCGGCGAGTCCCAGCGGCTCACCGCCGAACTCCAGGCCCGTTCGGAGGAGTTGCAGGAAGGCCAGGAGGAGCTGCGGCGCTCCAACGCGGAGTTGGAGGAGAAGGCCGCGCTGCTGGCCGAGCGCAACCGCGACATCGAGGCCAAGAACCTGGAGATCGAACAGGCCCGCCAGGAGCTGGAGGAGCGCGCCCGGCAGCTCTCCCTCACCTCGATGTACAAGTCCGAGTTCCTGGCCAACATGAGCCACGAGCTGCGCACCCCGCTCAACAGCCTGCTCATCCTCGCCCAGCTGCTCGCCCAGAACCCGGCCGGCAACCTGACGCCCAAACAGGTCGAGTACGCGGGTGTGATCCACTCGGCCGGCTCCGACCTGCTCCAGCTGATCAACGACATCCTGGACCTCTCCAAGGTCGAGGCGGGGAAGATGGAGTTCAGCCCCGAGCCCTTCGCCGTCCGCGAGCTGCTGGAGTACGTCGACGCCGCCTTCCGGCCGCTCGCCGACCAGAAGGACCTCGCCTTCACGGTCACGGTCGACCAGGCCGTCCCCGCAGAACTCCTCACCGACCAGGCGAGGTTGCGCCAGGTGCTGCGCAACCTGCTGTCCAACGCGATCAAGTTCACCGACACCGGGCAGGTCGAGCTGCGGATCGAACGCGCCGGCCGCGACGACCTCCCCGCCGAACTCGGCCAGGCCGGCGCGGCCGTGGTGTTCCGGGTCGAGGACAGCGGCATCGGCATCGACCCCGCGCACCTGGACAGCGTCTTCGGCGCCTTCCAGCAGGCCGACGGCACCACCAGCCGCCGGTACGGGGGCACCGGACTCGGCCTGTCGATCAGCCGCGAGCTCGCCCGGCTGCTCGGCGGCACCATCACCATCCGCTCCCGGGTCGGCGAGGGCAGCTGCTTCAGCTTCTACCTGCCCCTCGGCGAGCTCCGGACCGACCCCGCGGCGGGTGACGAACACCCCGCCAGGCCCGCCGAGGAGCCCGACGGGCCCCGGGTGCTGGTGGTCGAGGCCGATCCGCCGGGGCTGCTCACCCTGCTCGCCGCCGGCGCCGCCGAAGCGCTCGCCGACGGGGCCCAGGCCGGCCCGCCCGCCCGGACCCCGCCCCGGATCCGCACGGCCGGCGACCGGACCGAACTGCGCGCCGCCCTCGCGGAGGGCCGCTACCGCTGCGTGGTGCTCGACCTCGGCCGCTCCGCCGACCTCGCCCCCGCGGTGCTCGCGGGCCTCGACGAACGCGGGGAGGAGACCCTCGTCCTCGGCTACCGCGGTGACGGAGGCCCCGCCGGCGGCCAGCCCGTACCGGCCGGCCCCGGCCCCGGTGGCATCGAACTCGTCACCGGCCTGGACGAGTTGCGCGAGCGGCTGATCCGCTGCCTGGGCGGTCACCGGCCCAGGGCGGCCGCGCCCCCCGCGCCCGCCGGCGCCGGCCGGCACCCCGACGAACCGCTGGCCGGCCGGACCGTGCTGATCGTGGACGACGACGTGCGCAACGTCTTCGCCCTCACCTCGGCCCTGGAGGAACGCGGCCTGACCGTCCTGCACGCCGCCGACGGCCGGGCCGGGCTCGACCTGCTGCGGGCTCACCGCGAGACGGCGCTGGTGCTGATGGACGTGATGATGCCCGGCCTCGACGGCTATGCGGCGATCGGCGCGATCCGCGCCGACGCGCGGCTGGCCCGCATCCCGGTGATCACCGTCACCGCGAAGGCGATGCCCGGTGACCGGGCGAAGAGCCTGGCCGCCGGAGCCGACGACCACGTCACCAAGCCGGTCGACACGCCCGCGCTGCTCGACCGGATGCGGCAGCTGCTGGGGGCGGCGTGACCGGGGACGGCGGCCAGGGCGTCGCCCGGCCCGGAAACGGCGGGCCCGGAAACGGCGGGCCCGGAAGCGGCGGGCCCGGGCCCGTGGAGGAGCCCGCCGCCCTGGCCCTGGCCGGCACCGTCCGCCGGCTGCAACGCGGCCTCGACCGGCTCCGCTCCGAGGAGCGCGACCGGGCCGCCGTGGACGTCGCCACCGGCATCCTCGCCGAGCGGCTGCGCTGCACACCCGCCGAGGCCGCCGTCCACCTCGCCCGGCTCGCCCGCGACGCCGGGCAGCCGGCCGCGGTGCTCGCCGCCGACATCGCCGGGCTCCCCGGGTTCACGGACGACCAGCCCGCCGCCGGGCCCACGTCCACGGCCGACGGCCGGCCGGCACCCGCGCCGCCCGGGCCGGCCCTGGCCGCCACCCCCGACCTCGTGCACGCCGCCGCGGCGGTACTCGACCAGACCGCCGGGCCGCTCGGCGTCCACGCCGTCGCCGTCTGGCAGCGGCTGCCCGGCGGAGCCCTCGCGCTGGCCGCCCACGCCGGGCTCTCCGCCGCCGAGGCCCGGGCCTGGGACCGGGTGCCACCCGGCGTCGGCACCCCGGCCGACCTGGCCGTCCGCACCGGCCACGAACTCTGGCCGGACGACCCGCAGCTGTGGACCGCGGCGGGGCCGGCCCCCGACGAGGCCGGCCGGGCCGTCCTCCCGATGGCCGAAGGCGGCCGCTGCCGCGGGGCCCTCGAACTGCGCTGGCCCGGACCGGCACCCCCGCTCACCCGGGCGCTGCGCCGCCAGCTCCACGCGCTCGCCGACCTCTGCGCCGGCCTCCTCGACGCGCCGCACCGGGCCGGCCCGCCGGACCGGGACGGGCCGGACCAGGACGGGGCGGACCAGGACGGGCCGGTGCTGGACGGCCTGCTCACCCCGGGCCTGCTGCTCGAACCGGTGCTCCACGACGAGGAGGTCGCCGACTTCCGGATCGTCCGGGTCAACGACTCCTTCCGCGACCCGCTCGACCGGCCCCGCTCCGCCGTCGAGGGCGCCTCGATCCTGGAGACCTACCCGACCGCCTGCGCCACCGGCCTGTTCGGGCGGCTGCTCCACGCCCACCGCAGCGGCGAACCCCGGCCCGCCGAGCGCCTGCACCTGGTCTTCCAGAGCGGCGACACCCCGCTGCCCGCCACCGTCCGCCTCGCCGTCGCTCCGCTCGGCCGGCGCCTGCTGGTCAGCTGGCAGCTGGAGACCGAGCGCTCCGGCGAGGGCGACCAGGCCGCCCTGCTCCGCCAGGCCCAGCGGCTCGCCCGGGTCTGCGGCTTCGAGGAATGGGCGGCCGGCGGACGGATCCTCTGGAACGAGGGCCTGGCCGAGCTGTACGGGCTGCCCTCCGGCGCCGCCCCCGTCCCGCTCGCCCGGCTCGCCCGCCACGCCCACCCCGACGACGAGCCCGTCATCCGGCGGCTGCTCGACAGCGTCCAGCGGCGGCACCGGACCTCCTCCGCGGTCTTCCGGCTGGTCCGCCCGGACAGCACGCAGCGCTACACCCGGATCGTCGCCGAACCCCTGCTGGACGAGGACGGCCGGCTCACCGGCGTGCGCGGCGCGTACTACGACGTCTCCTCGCAGCACTGGACCGAGGTCGCGCTCGGAGCCACCCGGGAACGGCTGGCCGACAGCGAGCAGGAGGCGGCCGAACGGGAACAGCTGGCCCTCCGGCTCCAGCAGGCGATCCTGCCGCCCGAGCCGCCCCCGTTCGGCGAAACCGGCCTGCACGCCGCCGTCCGCTACCGCCCGGCGGCCAAGCGCGACCGGGTCGGCGGCGACTGGTACGACGTCCTGGCGCTGCCCGACAAGCGGGTGCTGCTGGCCGTCGGCGACGTGGCCGGGCACGGCGTCGGCGCGGCGACCGGCATGGTCGCGCTCCGGCACGCACTGCGCGGCCTCGCGGTGACCGGCGCGGGGCCCGGCCGGCTGCTGGAGTGGGCCAACACCATCGCGCTGCGCGAGCCGGACCAGGTCACCGCCACCGTCGTCTGCGTGCTCTTCGACCCGGCCGCCGACGAGATCCTCTGGGCCCGGGCCGGCCACCTGCCCCCGATCCGGCTCGGCGCGGGCGGTGCCCAGGTGCTGCCGCTGCCGCACGGCGTCCTGCTCGGCGCCCTGGACGACGCGCAGTACGAGGAGCACACCACCCGGCTGGAACCCGGTGACGTGCTGCTGCTCTACACGGACGGCCTGGTGGAGCGGCGGGACCGCCCGGTCGAGGAGTCCGTGGACCAGCTGATCGAGGTCGCCGGCGCCCCGGGCGCCGATCTGGAGCAGTACCTCGACCGGCTGCTGGAGTGCAGCCCGTCCGACACCGAGGACGACACCTGCCTGATCGCCGTCCGGGCCCCGTAGGCCGCCGGGCGGCGCGGATCCTCGGCCCCGTCCGCGTTAGGCCGGGGCGGGGCCGGGTAGACGCGGTTGCGTGACCGGGGGGTGGACGAAGCCTGAAAGGACGCTCACCATGCTGCTCCTCGGACTACTGCTGATGGCCGCGAGCGGGGCCTTCGCCGGCCTGCTGATCGCGGACAACCTCTCAGGCGGGCCGGAGTACCAGGCGACCGTCCTCGGCCACGACCTCGTGACGCTGAACAGCCTCGCGGTCTTCCTCTCCGGCCTCGCCCTCGGCCTGCTCTTCTGCCTCGGCCTGGTGCTGGCCGGCGTCGGCCGGCGGACCCGCCGCCCGGTGCGTGCCGTGCCCGGCGACCTGCCCGCCCGCCGGGCACGGCACCAGCGGCCCGAGCCGCGGGAAGGCCGGGCCGAGCCCTACGGGCGTGCCGAGCCGTCCGAGCGTCCTGAGCCTTACGAGCGCGCCGGGCCGTCCCAGCCCGCCGGGCCGGCACCCTCCGCCCGGGCGGGCACCGAGGAGCGCACCGAGGAGCGGGCCGCCGTCGGAAGGGAGGGGGAGGAGGACCCGGCCCCGCCCCCGGAAGGCTCCGGCAGCCGGATCCGGCGGCTCTTCGACCACTGACCGTCTCCGCGCCCGCCGTCCGCCCTTCCGCGGTGCGGGCGGGACCGGACGGACGGCACGACCCGAGGACGCCGGAACGCGAAAGGAGGCGCGGCATGACGGGCGGCCGGAGGCCACCGCTGCGCACCGGGCGCGGCCACGGGCCCGTGGCCGCATCACGGGCGTGCCGGCTCTCGCTCTCGGCCCGGCCCGGGGTCGTCGCCGAGTGCCGCGCGTTCACCCGGGCCGTGCTCGCCGACGAGGCGCCCGGCGGAGCCGTGGACGACGCCGTCCTGCTGGTCTCGGAGCTGGTCACCAACGCCTGCCGCTACTCGGCGGAGGCGGGCGCCCTGCTCCTGGTCCGCGGCCCCGGCGTGCTGCGGGTCGAGGTCAGCGACAGCAGCCCGCTGCCGCCGAGTCCGCACCGGCCGCACCCCGACCGGCCCGGCGGCCTGGGCCTCCACCTGGTCGGCCGGCTCGCCCGGCGCTGGGGATGGCGGCGGCAGGGGCCGGGCAAGGTGGTCTGGTTCGAGCTGCCGATGTAGCGCGCCCGCCTGGCTCCGGCGCTCGTCGATGTGGCGCCCGCCCGTGTCGGGCGGGCGCGACCGGGTAGGCGCCCGGCGGATCCGCCGGGTCCCGCGGACCGACGGGTGCGGCGGATCCACCGACTCCCGCGGAGGCCGTCATGCAACTCGCCTTTCTCGCCCCGCTCCTCGACCGGCCCGGCCCCTGGGCGTCCGTCGTCCTCGACACCGCGCACACCACCGAGGACGCCGCCCGGCGCCAGGACCTGCTGGACCGGACCGCCGTGCGCCGGCTCGCCGCGCTGGGCGCTGACGAACCGACCTGCGCGGCCGTGCGGGACCACCTCGCCGCCGAGCCCGCCTCCGGAGCCCCGCCCGGGAGGGCCCTGTTCGCGACCGACGGCGAGGTGGTGCTGGACGTGCCGCTGAGCGGCCCGCCGCCCGACGTGGAGGCGTCCTGGTCGGCACTGCCGCACACCTCGCGCCTGCTGGGCCTGCTCGACGACCACGCCGCCGCCTGCCTGGTCGCCTTCATCGACCGCACCGGCGCCGACCTGGAGGTCCGCGAGCCCGGCCGCGCCGACCGGCTCGGCTCCGTCGCCGGCCCGCAGTGGCAGGGGCGCGGCCCACACCGTGCGCCGCCCGGCGACCGGTCCGACTGGCACTACCGGCACCGTCGCGAGGACGGCTGGGAACGGACGGCCGGGGTGATCGCCGACGAGCTCGCCCGCCGCTGGCCGGAGAGCGGCGCCCGGCTGCTCGTCCTCACCGGCGACGCCCGCGAGCGCCGCGCCGTCCACGACCGGCTGCCGCACCAGCTGCGCGCGGAGGCGGTCGAGGTGGACGGCGGCGGCC
>NZ_JBEYVJ010000183.1:0-13942 GCF_040643935.1 Kitasatospora sp. NPDC047058
GGCCCTCGCGCCGGGCTCCGCGCCGGGCTCCGCGGCGGCCTTCGCGGCGAGCCGCTCCAGCACCAGGGTGCCGAGGCCGCCGGTGACGCCGGTGACGAGAAGCATGGGTTCCTCCACGGGGGTTCGGGGGCCGGCCCCTGCCGCGCCCCGCTCGGCCACCATCCTCGGTAGCCTGGGCGGTCGGCGTAAGGAGGCACTTCCATGTCAGTGGGGCACACCGCGGTAACCACCCCCCGGCCGGTGGTCTGGTGCGAGGACGGCGTGGACTGCGGGATCCGCGACCTGCTGGACCGGCTCGGCGACAAGTGGTCCGTCCTGGTGGTGGTCGAACTCGCCCAAGGGGTGCGGCGGTTCCGCGAGCTGCAGCGCGCCGTGCCGGGGATCTCGCAGCGGATGCTGACGCTGACGGTGCGCCGGCTGGAGCGGGACGGCATGGTGTCGCGGACCGTGCACCCGACCGTCCCGCCGCAGGTGGACTACGAGCTGACGCCGCTCGGCCACAGCCTGACCCACCTGATCCGGGCGATGGCGGACTGGTCGTACGAGCACCACGACACGATCGCCGGCTCCCGGCGGGACTGGGACGCCGCCAACCCGGGCTCGGAGATCCGGTAGGGCTCCGGCCGACTCACTGCTCGAACCGCATCTCCGGGAAGCGCGGCGAGGGGCCGTCCAGCAGGTGGTCGTCGTGCCCGCGCAGCCAGCGGTCGAAGAACGAGGCGACGTAGGCGCGGGTGGCGAGCACCGCGCGCCCGGGGGCGACCGGGCCGAGCTCCTCGCGCGCCGTCTCCGGGGAGACCGCCCCCTGGCGGGCGAGCTGGGGCAGCAGGGACTGCGCGTCGGTGTACGAGGCGTGCCGGGAGCCGGTCAGGGTGACGTCGGCCTTCCAGCCCCGGGTGTGCTGCCAGAAGGCGTCCCAGCCGGGCTGGTGGTGGTAGTCGCCGGAGTCCTCGCTCTCGGTGCCCATCAGCAGGAACGGGCGGTCCAGGCCGTCCTGGGCGACGCTGCTCAGGAAGACGCCGTCGCGGCCGTCCGGGCCGGGGAAGTGCATCTGGCCGTCCAGGTTGACGCCGGCCTTGATCCGGGGGTCGTCGTGCATGGTCTGGGCGGCGGTGAGGCCGCCGGCCGAGTGGCCGGCCATCCCGATCCGGTCGAGGTCGAGCGAGGCGGCGAGGGCGGCCGGCAGCCGTCCGTCGGTGCGCAGCGCGGCGAGTTCGTCCAGCACGAAGCGGGTGTCGTCGACCCGGGTCTGCATCACCTTGCGCAGCAGGGCGCCCACGTCCAGGCCGGGGCCGGCCATGCCGGGCAGGACGGAGTCGGCCCGGGTGCCGTCCGGGAACACCACCTCGGAGGCGTCGTACGGGTGGTCGACGGTGACCACCACGTAGCCGCGGGAGGCGAGGTCCTCGGCCAGGCCGGTGCCCCAGGTGCGCGGGTCGCCGAGCCCGGCGGAGTAGAGCACCACCGGGCGCGGTCCGGCGGCGGGCAGCGCGGGCGCGTCCCGGAGGGCGTGCGTGCGGACCCCGGACCAGTCCGTCCGGCCGGGCTCCGTACGGTAGTTGAACACGCCGGCGCCGTCCGGACCGCCGAAGTGCGCGCCCGCGGCGGGCTCCATGTAGCGGGCCCGCTCGGCGCCGTACGCGGGGCGGGTGGCCGGGTACCAGAAGCTGACCATCAGCTCGCGGACCCGGCCGGGCTTCCACGGGTCCGGCCGGCCCCGGTCGGTGAGCCGCAGCGCGGTGGTGCCGACGGCGTACGGTCCGGTGGGCTGCGGCAGGGCGGCCTGGGCCTGCCGCGGTGCCGCGGCGGGTGGCGCGGACGCCGCCGCCGGTGCGGCCGCGGCCCCCAGCAGGGCCGTCGTCGCGATCGCCGTCGTCGCCAGTACCGCGGCGGCACCCGTCCGGACCGTGCGTCCCTGTCCGCGCATGCGCATGTTCCCTGCTCCCCGTGCTGATCGCCCGCCGCCCACCGGCCGGCCCGTACCCGGACAGTACGGGCCGGGGTGGTGCGCAGGCGTCATACCGCGGTGCCAACCCGCCGGGTGCTACCCGGGTATGACACGGGTGGGGGGCAGGGCCCTCAGCGGTGCTTCCTCAGCTCGCGCCGGGCCAGCGAGCGCTTGTGCACCTCGTCCGGCCCGTCGGCGAGCCGGAGGGTGCGGTTGCCGGCCCAGAGCTGGGCGAGCGGGGTGTCCTGGCTGACGCCGGCCGCGCCGTGGGCCTGGACGGCCTTGTCGAGGATCCACTCGACGGTGCGCGGGGTGGCGATCTTGATGGCCTGGATCTCGGTGTGCGCGCCGCGGTTGCCGACGGTGTCCATCAGCCAGGCGGTCTTCAGCACCAGCAGCCGCAACTGCTCGATCCGGACCCGGGATTCGGCGATCCAGTCCTGCACCACGCCCTGCTCGGCGAGCGGCCGGCCGAAGGCGACCCGGTCCAGCGTCCGCCGGCACATCAGCTCGACGGCGCGTTCGGCCATGCCGATGGCCCGCATGCAGTGGTGGATCCGGCCGGGTCCGAGCCGGGCCTGCGCGATGGCGAAGCCGGCGCCCTCCTCGCCGATCAGGTTGGCGGCGGGGACGCGGACGCCGTCGAAGTGGACCTCGGCGTGGCCGCCGTGGTCGGCGTCGTCGTAGCCGAAGGCCTTCATGCCGCGCCGGACGGTGACGCCGGGGGTGTCGCGCGGGACGAGGATCATGCTCTGCTGCCGGTGCGGCTCGGCGCCGGGGTCGGTCTTGCCCATCACGATGAGGATCCGGCACTGCGGGTTCATCGCCCCGGTGATGTACCACTTGCGGCCGGTGACGAGGTACGTGTCGCCGTCGCGCTCGATCCGGGTCTCGACGTTGGTCGCGTCGGAGGAGGCGACGTCGGGCTCGGTCATCGCGAAGGCGGACCGGATCTCCGCGTCGAGCAGGGGCCGCAGCCACCGTTCGCGCTGCTCGGCGGAGCCGAACTGGGCGAGCAGTTCCATGTTCCCGGTGTCGGGGGCCGCGCAGTTGAGCGCGACGGGCGCGAGCTGCGGGCTGCGTCCGGTGATCTCGGCGAGCGGGGCGTACTGCAGGTTGGTGAGGCCGGCGCCGAGCTCACCGGGCAGGAACAAATTCCAGAGGTTCTGCTTGCGCGCCTCGGCCTGGAGGTCGGCGACGACCGCCGGCACGGCCCAGGGCTCACGGGCCGGGTCGGCGAGCTGGGCGGCCAGGACGGGCTCGGCGGGGTGGACGTGCTCGTCCATGAAGGCGAGGAGCTGCTCTCGGAGTTCGTTCGTCCGGGCGTCGTAGGCGAAGTCCATCGGTCAGTTCTCCTTGAGGGTGCTCAGGCCGTGCCGGGCGAGGACCGGGGCCATCTCGCCCGCGTGCTCGAAACCGGTGCCCAGGGTGCGGCCCTGCTGGAAGCGGAAGTGAATGCCCTCGGCGACGGCGGCGAGCTTGAAGGACGCGAAGGCCACGTACCAGTCGAGGTCGGCCGCCTGCCGGCCGGTCAGCTCGGCGTAGTACGCGACGATCTCGTCGGCCCCGGGGAAGCCGGGGGCGGTCATGGCGGAGGGGATGATGCCGCCGCCGACGCCGGCGAGTTCGGTGTACATCACGAGCAGGCCGATGTCGGTGAGCGGGTCGCCGAGGGTGGACATCTCCCAGTCCAGGACGGCGGTGATCGCGTCGGTGTCGTCGACGAGGACGTTGTCCAGGCGGTAGTCGCCGTGGACGAGGGCGGGCGCCGGGGAGACGGGCAGCCGCTCGGCGAGCAGCGCGTGCAGCCGGTCGACCTCGGGGAGCTCACGGCTGCGGGAGGCGGCGAGCTGCTGGGACCAGCGCCGCAGCTGGCGCTCCAGGTAGCCGTCGGGGTGCCCGAAGTCGGCGAGGCCGACGGCGGCCGGGTCGACCCGGTGCAGGGTGGCGAGGGTGTCGACGAGGCGGCGGCCGAGGGCGTGGACCCGCTGCTCGCCGAGGGCGGCGAGCGGGGCGGCGTCGCGGTGGGCGGTGCCGGCGACGTGCTCCATCAGGTACCAGGGGGCGCCGAGCACGTCCTCGCCGGAGTCGAGCAGCAGCGTGCGGGGGACGGGCACGCCGGTGTCGCGGAGGGCCGACATCACCCGGTACTCGCGGCCCATGTCGTGGGCGGTGGCGAGGACGTGCCCGAGGGGCGGGCGGCGGAGGACCCAGCGGGAGGCGCCGTCGGAGAGGACGTAGGTGAGGTTGGAGCGCCCCCCTTCGATGAGCTCCGCCCGCAGCGGGCCCAGGACGGTCCCGGGCAGCTCACGGTCCAGGTGGGAGCGGAGGCGCGCCAGGTCCAGGCCGGGCGGGTCGACGGGGGTCTCGGGCATCGGGCAGCTCCTGGGTCGACTGACTAAGCGCTTGCTTAGCATTCAGCCACCGGGGCCCCCTGTCAATGCCACGACCCCCGGGCCCGGCCATGCCCCTCAGGCCGGATCCGCCGCGCCTCCCCGCCCCCGGCCGCCGCCGCATCCTTCCGACGGAGCCTCAGAAGCGGCGCGGCGCCCTCCACTTGTCCCGGTTCCCCACCGGCGCGACAACCTTCTCCGGCCCCACGGGCATCGATCAAAGAGTTCCTGTTCGAACTGTACGACGAAGTACGGAGGCACCGTGCGATTTGCCCGCGGCACGACCGGTCTGCTGGCGGTGGGGGTCGTCTCGACCCTCGTCCTGACCTCAGGATGTTCCGGCACCGGGACCAGACCCACCACCGCCGGCGCCTCTCCCACGCCCCCCGCCGACACCCCCGCCGCGGCTCCCGCGCCCACCCCGACCCCCGCCTGGGACGGCCAGGTCGAGGTCCTCGGTGACGGCTCCACCTCCTACACCGGCCCGCAGCCCCAACAGCCGACCCCGGAGAGGCTCAAGCCCGGGGAGAAGCCACCGCAGTTCGTCGTCTTCTCCTGGGACGGGGCCCTCGAGGGCGACGACCACCTCTTCTCCCGCTTCCGCAGGCTCGGCGTGGAGAACAACGCCCGGATGACGTTCTTCCTGAGCGGCATCTACACCCTCCCCAAGTCCAAACGCTCCCTCTACCACCCGCCCCAGCACGGCCAGGGCGTCACCTCCATCGACTTCGCGACCGACCCCCACATCAAGGACACCCTGGAGCAGCTCCGCCTGGCCTGGCTGGACGGCAACGAGATCGGCACCCACTTCAACGGGCACTTCTGCGGCCCCCAGCCCGGCGGCGGAGGCGACTGGTCCACGGAGGAGTGGACGAGCGAGCTCGACCAGGCGGTCTCCTTCGTCACCACCTGGCGGACCAACACCGGCTTCACGGACGTGCCGCCCCTCCCCTTCGACTACACCAAGGAGCTGGTCGGCGGCCGCGCCCCCTGCCTGGAGGGCCAGAAGAACCTGCTCCCGGCCGAGAAGGCGAAGGGTTTCCGCTACGACGCCAGCTCCCCCGGCGAGTTCCAGGTCTGGCCCGTCAAGAAGCAGGGCGTCTGGAACTTCCCGCTGCAGATGATGCCCTTCCCCGCCAAGGGCTCCCAGGGCCTCTCGATGGACTTCAACTTCCTGGCCGGCCAGTCCGGCGAGAGCATGAAGGGCGACCCCAGGAAGTACGACGCCTGGGAGAAGGAGACCCGGGAGAGCTACCTGGCCGGCTTCGAGCGCGTCTACAACGGCAGCCGGGCCCCGCTCTTCATCGGCAACCACTTCGAGGACTGGAACGGCGGCATCTACATGCAGGCCGTCGAGGACGTGATGAAGAGCGTCTGCAAGCGCGAGGAGGTCCGCTGCGTCTCCTTCCGCCAGGTCGCCGACTGGCTGGACGCCCAGGACCCCCAGGTCCTGGACAGGCTCCGCCGGCTGGACCCCGGCCAGCCCGCCGACTGGTCGCGCCTGGTGAGGTAGGCCGTTCCGCGGGGCCCGCGACACCACGGGCCCCGCGACGGCCCACCCCGCCCTACCTGCCGCCCGCGGCCTTCATGTACGACGTCCAGATCCGGCTCGGCAGCGCCGAGTCCGGGGTGTCCGGCGCCGCTCCGCCCAGCCCGTCCAGCGGGAGCAGCTTCATGTCCTTCAGGTCGGCGCGGAAGACGGTGACCGCCGTGGCCGCCTGCCCGTCGTAGCCGACCGACCACCCCGCCGTGCGGTCCGCGGTCGTCCCGGGCTTGGCGGCCAGGCCCGGCCCGGCCTCGGCGGCCCACGTGCCGCTCCCCTGCCGGACCGCGCCCTTGAGCGCCGCGTCCACCTCCCCGGCGACCGCCGGCGTCAGCGCCTGGACGGCGGCCGGCAGCCGCAGGGCGACCGGCTCGCCGTTGCCGGTCACCGCGGACACCGAGTAGGGCTCCGTACGGCGGCCGCCCCCGGCGAAGGCGGTGTACGCGCCGGCCGTCCTGATCGCGCTCGGCGTGGAGTTGCCGACCCCGAAGGCGGGCACGAGATCGCCCAGGCTGTCCGGGAGCAGTCCCAGGTCGGCGGCGGTCCTCCGCACCCGTTCCAGGCCGACGTCCAGGCCGAGCTGCATCATCGGCCCGTTGACGGACTGCTCCACGGCGCTGCGCAGGCTCACCGGGCCCCAGCTGCGCCTGCCGTCGTTGGCGGTCTTCACGATCTTCCCGTCGCGCCCCCAGTACGGCCCCTCCGGGGTCATCACGTTCACCCCGTCGTTCCCGTCGTACGTGGTAGCGGGCCCCACCGCGGTCCGGGCGCCGTCCCGTCGGCGCTGCACGCCCTCGCCGAGCCCGGCCGCGTACACCACCGGGGTGAAGGCCGAACCGACGGGCACCGTCGAGGTGTTGGCGTTGTCGAAGCCCTGCCTCAGGTAGTCGGGGCCGCCGTAGAGCGCGACGATCCGCCCGTCCAGGGCGACGGAGGCGGCGCCGACCTTCAGGAAGCGGTCGGCCTCGCGGCTGCCGGGGTCGATCCCCCGGGCGGCCTCCTGCACCGCGGCGGCCAGGGCGTCCACCTTCGGCTTCTCGAAGGTGGTGCGGATCCGGAGACCGCCGAGGTCGAACCGGGCCGGTGTGATGTCGCTGTGGCTCTCCACGTAGGACCTGGCCAGGTCCACCAGGTAGCCGGCCTGGCCGCCCAGGCCGGCGGACTTCGGCGGCGCCTTCGGCTCGGGGAACACCGTGTACCGCGCGCGCTCGGCCGCGGAGAGCCTGCCGGTCTCCACCATCCGGTCGAGGATCCAGGACCACCGCTCCTCGGCCCGCTTGCGGTTCTCCGCACCGAGCGCCGGGTCGTACTGGCCGGCCCCCTTCAACAGGGCGGCCAGGAAGGCCCCCTCACTCGGGTCGAGCTGCGAGACGTCCTTGCCGTAGTACGCCGCCGCGGCGCGTTCGATGCCGTAGCTGCCGCGGCCGAACCAACTGGTGTTCAGGTAGCCGGCGAGGATGTCGTCCTTGCTCATCCGGTGGTCCAGCTTGATCGCGATGACGGCCTCGGTGAGCTTGCGGGACACGTCCCGGCGCTGGTTCAGGTAGGTGTTCTTGACGTACTGCTGGGTGATGGTCGAGCCGCCCTGGGTGTCGCCGCCCGAGACCGTCTTCCAGAGCGCGCGGCCGATGCCCGTGACGGATATCCCCGCGTCCGAGTAGAAGGACTCGTTCTCGGCGGCCAGCACCGCCCGGCGCACCGGCTCCGGCACCCGGTCCAGCGGCACCTCCTGCCGGTTGGTCTCGCCGACCCGCGCCATCTCGGTGCCGTCCGCCCAGAGGTAGACGTTGTTCTGCTGCGTCGCGAAGGCGTTCAGGTCCGCCGGGACGGCGGTGGTCGCGAAGAACCACGCCGCCAGCCCCGTCAGCGCCGCCACGCCCGCCACCGCCGCCCCCAGCAGCTGCCGCCAGGACGGCAGCCAGCGCCGGACCCCGCGCCGCCCGGCCCGCGGGTAGTCGATCCGCCGCAACGGACGCCATCGCCGGCGTGCCACCGCCCCGACGCCCTCCCGCTCCGCCCCGGCCGCCTCCCCGGCGACTTCCCCGGCTCCGCCACCGGCCCCGACGTCGCCACCGACGTCGTCCCCGCCGCTCGACTGTGCACGCACTCTCCGGTCTCCGATCCGCTCGCCGTACGCACCTCTCCACCCGATAGAGATGTGGTCGGACACGAACCAGGTGGGCCCGGAAGCGGTGTGATCATGGTCACACCGCGCGTCACGGCCTGCCGCCGCGCCCGCCGCGGAGGCCGCCCCGCCCCACGGCCCGGGCCGCCGACCGCCAGAATGGCGCCATGAGGTTGATCCACACCCTGGTCGGCGTGCTGCTCCTGCTGCTCACCGTCGGCAGCATCCTGCGCACCCTGGTCGTCCCGCGCGGCCTCTACTCCGCCCTGGTGCACCGGCTCTGGCGGGCCCTGCGCACCCTGCTGCGGTGGTCGGCGACGCCCTTCGGCGGCTACCGCGCACAGGACCGGGTGCAGACGTGGCTCGCCCCGCTGATCCTGCTCGGCATGCTCGGGGTGTGGCTCGGCGCCATGCTGGTCGCGTACACGCTGCTGCTGCACGGCACCTCGGAGCTGAACTGGGCGGTGTCCTTCCGGGAGGCCGGCTCCAGCCTCTTCACCCTCGGCTTCGCCAGCGGCGAGCGGCTGCACCTCTCCGTCATCGACTTCATGGCCGCCGCCAGCGGCCCGCTGGTGATCGCCCTGCAGATCGCCTACCTGCCCACGCTCTACGGCGCGTACAACCGCCGCGAGCTGGAGGTCACGCTCCTGCAGTCCCGGGCCGGCGAACCCGCTTGGGGGCCCGAACTGCTGGCCCGCCAGTCCCTCGTGGACACCGAGACGGCCCTCCCCCAGCTCTACCGCGACTGGGAGCGGCTCGCCGCCGACATCGGCGAGAGCCACTCCAACTACCCCGTCCTGCTGTCCTTCCGCTCCCCGCAGCCGAACCGCAGCTGGGTGGTAGGCCTGACCGCCGTGATGGACGCGGCCGCGATCCAGCTCGCCGTCAACCCGCGCACGGCGCCGCCCGAGGCCCGGCTCGTCCTCCGGGCCGGCTTCACCGCCCTGCGCGACATCGCCCGCTCGCTGCGCGTCGACTTCGACCCGGACCCGGACCCGGAGACCCCGATCCGCCTCAGCTACACCGAGTTCGACGCGGCGGTGGCGATGATCAGCGCCGCCGGGTTCCCCCGCGAACGCGCCACCGCCGACGCCTGGCCCCACTTCCACGGCTGGCGCGTCAACTACGAGGCCCTGGCCTACGAACTCGCCCGCCGCAGCGACGCCGTGCCGTCCCTGTGGACCGGCCCCCGCGACTTCCATGCCCCGCCCATCCCCCCGGCCCGCCCGGCCGACCGCCGCCCGGGGTCGGCGCCGAAGGCCTGACCCCCGGCCCGCGAGGGTCAGGCCCGTCGGACCCGGTCAGGACTCGTCGACCCAGGACGGCAGCGCCTCGCGCCGGGCCAGCCACTGCTCCGGGACGCCGGCCAGCCCGGTGCGTGCCGCGACCACGCCCCCGGTGACGGCGCAGGTGGTGTCGACGTCCCCCAGGCCCTCGGCGGTGGTCCACAGCGCGTCGGTGAGACTGCCCAGATGGTGGGCGGCGGACCAGAGCGCGAACGGCACGGTGTCGGCCGCCCTGATCCGCTGCCCGTTCCCGAGGAGGTCGGCCGCCCGCCACGGCTCCGTCCCGGCGGGCACCCCGGCCGCCCGGTGCAGCCCCTCGCGGACCTCGCCGGCCGGCGTGCGCCCGGCCACCTCCGCCAGCAGCTCCGCCCCTTCCGGAGCGTCCCCGTCCCGCCCGCGCGCCGCGAACGCGGCGGCCAGCGCCACCGCGACCGCGCCGGCCACCCCCTCCGGGTGCGCGTGGGTGACCTCGGCCGAGAACGCCGCCTGCTCCGCCACCTCGTCCAGGTCCGCGCAGAACCAGGCGCCCAGCGGCGCCACCCGCATCGCCGCGCCGTTGCCGAGGCTCCCCTCGCCGCCGAACAGCTCCCGGGTCTCCGTCCGCCAACTCGCGGGCTCGTCGGCCAGCTTGGGGAGCAGCTCGTGCATCCCGTAGCCGTACCCGCGGTAGGCGTCGGCCCGGTACGTCACCCCGAACGCCAGCGCCAGGTCCTCCTGGTGCACCGCCCCGTACGCGGTCAGGACGCGGTACACCGACAGCGCCATCGCCGTGTCGTCCGTCCAGTGCCACGCCAGCTCGCCCGGCACCCGCCGCGCCCTGATCTCCGCGAACGCGACCTTGGCGGGCCGGAAGAGCGGGAACCACCGTTCCCCGAAGGCATCCCCGAGAGCCAGGCCCTCCAACGCGTCACGAGCGGAAAGAGAAGAGATCATCCCCGCATCCTGCCAACCGCCCCCGGCCCGCCGCACCCGAATTCACCGGCGGCCCCGGGCCCGGCGGGGGGTCAGACCTCGGTCGGGGTGCCGGTGGCGAGGGAGTGTTCGGCGGCGGACAGGATCTCGACCACGCGGAGGCCGAAGGCGGCGTCGCAGGGGTGGGGGGTGCCGGTGCCCGCGGAGTCGTGCAGGGCGTCCAGGGCGCGGTGGAGGGCGGCGAGCGGACCCTCGCCGCGCTCGGGGAGGTGGACCACGCCGGACTCGCCGCGCAGCTCCATGCCGGTGCCGCCGGCGGCGACCGGCGCGGTCAGGCTGAGCGCGAGGGTGCTGGACGCGCCGCCGGCGTGCCGCAGCACCAGGTGGACCGTGTCCAGCGGGCCGGCCACGGCGGTGACCAGCGTGGCGTCGCCGAGGACGGGCAGCAGGACGGAGAGCGCGTGCGGGCCGACGTCCCAGAGCGCGCCCTTCTCCAGCCGCCACGGCGAGGCCGCGTAGGGGCTGGTGCTGTCCGGGGCGAACACCGAGCCGAGCCAGTCCGAGCGGCCGGTGAACCAGCCGCCGACGGCGGCCTGCTTCTCGATCCACGGCAGCTGCTCGCCGCCGAAGCGCACGGTGAAGAAGACCACCGAGGCGACGCGGTGGGCGAGGGTCGCCTCCAGCACCCGCCGCGCGTCCGGGACGGTCAGCGCGACCGGCTTGTCCAGCAGCAGGTGGCAGCCGGCCCCGGCGGCGCGTACCGCCAGGTCGGCCTGGACGGCCGGCGGCAGGGCGATCGAGACGGCGTCCACCTCGGCGAGCAGCCGGTCGAGGTCCGCGTACCCGGGCACGCCGTGCGCCGCACCCAGGGCCTCGGCGGCCTCGGGCCGGCGGCCCCAGACGCCTGCGAACTCGTAGCAGGGGTGCTCGGCCAGGACGGGCGCGTGCACCCGCTCGGCCCAGGGGCCGGTACCCAGCAGTCCGATCCGCATGCTGTCTCCACTTCCTCGCTCGTGCGCCGGCCCGTCGTGCGGGGCCGGATCGTCCGGCCCGGCCAGCCGGCCCGGATTCCACTCCTGTCAGGCCCGGGCGCCGGCCCCGGACGTCCGCGCCCCGGGCCGTCGGCCCGGAGGTCAGCCCTGGACGCGGGCCAGCGTGAACCCGTCGTACCCCTTGCTGCCGACGGTCTGCACCGACGTCGCGGTCACCCGCGGCTCGGCGGCGATCAGCTCGTGCAGCCGGCGGGTCGCGGTGATCACCGGGTCGGTGCTGGCGGCGTCGGCGACCGCCCCGCCGCGTACCACGTTGTCGACCACGATCAGCGAGCCGGGCCGGGTCAGCTCCAGCGCGCGGGCGAAGTACTCGGGGTTGCCCGGCTTGTCCGCGTCGATGAAGACCAGGTCGAAGGGCTCGGCGCCGTCCGCCACCAGGGCGGCCAGCGAGTCGGCGGCGCGGCCGACCCGGACCTCAGCCACCTGCTGCAGTCCGGCCCGGGCGAGGTTGCCGCGGGCCACCTCGGCGTGCACCGGGTCCAGCTCCAGCGTGATCAGCGTGCCGTCCGCGGGCAGCGCCCGGCCCAGCCAGATCGCGCTGTAGCCGCCGAGCGTGCCGACCTCCAGGATGCGGCGCGCGCCCGCGGTGAGGGCCAGCAGGTGCAGCAGCTTGCCCTGGTTGGGCGCCACCGCGATGTGCGGCAGCCCCGCCGCGTCGGCCGCGGCGGCCGCCGCCTCCAGCACCGGATCATGTCCGATCAGCTGCTCGGAGAAGTACGCGTCGACCGCGTCCCACGTCGGCTGCGTCATCGGGCCCTCCAGTGCGGTGCATGATCGGCAGGTTCCCGCCGATGCTACTCCGGGGGCCCGACAACGCCCGGGCGGCGCCCGCGGGCCGTCAGTCCGCGACGGGCGCGGGCGCGGCGGCGGCCGCCGCCTGCTCGGCCTCCATCGCGGCGTGCGCCTTGGCCGCCCGGCGCTTCATGACCCACGCCGAGCCGGCACCGATCAGCACCGCCGCGGCCAGGCCGGCCCAGGAGAACCGGGACAGCCACGGCTCGATGCTCTTGCCCACCTTGTAGACCAGCAGCGTGGTACCGCCGGCCCAGACCACGCCGCCCAGCACGTTGGCGATCAGGAACTTCCAGTACGGCATCTTCAGCGCGCCCGCCAGCGGCCCGGCGAAGATGCGCAGCAGGGCGACGAACCGGCCGAAGAAGACCGCCCACATCCCCCACTTCTGGAACGAGCGCTCGGCGCTGGCCAGGTGGGAGGGCCCGAAGTGCTTGGGGAACTTCCGCCCGAGCTTCTCGAACAGCGGCTTGCCGCCCTTGCGCCCGATCGAGTACCCGATCGAGTCGCCGATGATCGCGCCGAGGATCGCGACCACCGCGACCCCGACCGGGTCCACGTTGCCCTTGACCGCCATCAGCGAGGCCGTGACCAGCGCGATCTCACCGGGCAGCGGGATGCCCAGCGACTCCAGCCCGATGATCAGGCCGACCAGGGCGTACACCGCGACCGACGGGACGCTCTCGATCCAGGCGTCGATGTGCAAGGCCGGTTACCTCCGTGGCAGGACGAGCCGCGGTGGCGGCACCCGGTGGTGCCCGGCCGGCGGTCTCGGCGTCGATGCGATGGCGGCACCCAGGCCGCACCCCGAAGGTTCAGCCTAACGTGCCGAGGCGGCCTGTCCCCCTGGCCGATCACCCCGGAGGAAGGACGTGCGACGCTCCGTCGTGGTTCCTGCTCAGGCGCCGGTCACCGTCCGTCCCGGCGGCGTGACGCTTCCGGCCCGCTGCGCCCGCTCCGCGAAGCGCAGGGCGACCACCGACGGGCGGCCCCGGACGGGGGCGGCGAGCGGCAGCAGCGCGCGGACCAGGCCGCGGCCGCCCTCGGGATAGACCTCGCGGATGTCGGTGACCGCCGGGTGGGCGGTGGCGAGCTTGGACCGCTCGTCGGCGTCCATGCCGAACGGCATCGGCGGCGCCTGGTAGTGCCGGTTCCGCAGCTTTCCCCGGACGGCGCGGGCGCTGAACCAGCGCGGCACGGCGTCGAGCACGAAGGTGGCTCCGGGGAAGCGCTCGGCGCAGGCGGCGATCAGGGCGCGGACCTCGCCGGGGTGCAGGTACATCAGCAGCCCCTGGGCGCTGATCAGCAGCCCCTGGCCCGCGTCCACCTCGTCCGTCCAGCGCAGGTCGGTGGCCGAGCAGGGGAGGATGCGGTGGCGTTCGTCCGGCGGCAGCAGGCGCTCGCGCAGGGCGGCGGTCTCCGGCAGGTCGACGGAGAGCCACCGGGCGCGGCCGTTGTCCACCCGCCAGGCCTGGGTCTCCAGGCCCTCGCCGAGGCAGACCACCGTGCCGCGCGGGTGACGGGCGAGGAAGTCGTCCACCTCGCGGTCGAAGCAGGCGGCGCGCAGGGCCTGGATCTGGGCGACGAGCGCCCCCTCGCCGAACCGCTCGGCGAACGGGTAGTCGATGCGCGCGACCAGTTCGACGGCCTTGGGGTCGTGGAGCACGGCGTCCGGCCGGCGTGCCTCCACCGCCCGGTGCCACAGCGTCCACAGCGCCGTCTCCGGCACCGCCCCCAGTGCCGGCCGCTCCCCGCTGCTCATCCCGTGCTCCCTCTCCCTCTGGCCTGCGCGTGCGCTCCCGGCCTGCGCTCCCGGCCTGCGCCTCCGGCATGGACCCGCCGATTCTGACACCCGCGGGCGCACGGACCGGGCGCACGGCGGCGCGGCGCG
>NZ_JBEYVJ010000184.1:0-13898 GCF_040643935.1 Kitasatospora sp. NPDC047058
AACGACCGCTACCCGGTCGGTACCCCGGTGACCGCCTACCCCGGTGTCCGCCCCGAGCACCCGGCCTACTCGGCGCTCGACGACCACCGCCTGGACCCTCGGCGCCGACGGCCTGGCGGTCTCGCGCAGCGAGGCCGGGCAGCACGGCTGGCGGCTCGGCCAGAGCGTCACCGTCGGCTTCACGGACGGCGCAAGCGGACCCTTCACCATCCGCGCCCTCTACGAGGGCGGCGGGCTGGCCGGGGACTACCTGATGACCCGCCAGGCCTGGGCCCCGCACCGCGGCCAGGACGCCGACACCATGGTGGCCGTCGGGCTGAAGGACGGGGTGGCGTTCGGCACGGGCAAAGCCGCCGTCGAGAAGGCCGCGGCCCCGTTCGGGAACCCGCAGGTGCAGGACCGGGACGAGTACGCGGAGAGCGCCGCCGGCGGGGTCGACATGATGCTCTCGGTGGTCTACGCGCTGCTGGCACTGGCGGTGCTGATCGCACTGCTCGGCATCGCCAACACGCTGACGCTGGCCGTGCACGAGCGGACCAGGGAGCTGGGCCTGCTGCGGGCGGTCGGACAGACCAGGGCGCAGCTGCGGGGCATGGTGCGCTGGGAGTCGGTGCTGGTGGCCGCGTTCGGAACGGTCGGCGGGCTCGGGCTCGGGGCCTTCCTCGGCTGGGCGCTGGTGCGGGCCTCGGACAGTGCGGGGACGAGCTCGTTCGCGATACCGCCGGCACAGCTCGCGGTGGTGCTGGCGGCCGGGCTGCTGGCGGGTGCGGTGGCCGGCCTCCGTCCGGCGGGCCGGGCGGCCCGGCTGGACGTGCTCCGGGCGATCGCGGCGGAGTGAGGCGGGGGCGGGGGCGACACCGGGCCGCCCACCCCGCCGGGCCTCCGCCCCGCCGGTCCGCCCGCCGTGGCAGGGCCCACCCGGCCGCGGGACTCCGCCCCGCCGTGAGTCCCGCCGTGAGGCCCGGCGTGAGTCCCGCCGTAAGTCCCGCCGTGAGTCCCGCCGTGGGTTCAGCCCTTGTGCGGGAAGACCTGCCGCAGCAGCGGGTTGGGCAGGCCGCGCTTGCGCCACTCGCGGGGGTAGCCGAGCGAGACCTCCTCGAAGCGGACGCCGTCGTAGTTGGTCACCCGGGGGATGTGCAGATGGCCGTAGATCATCGTGGCGGTGTTGAAGCGGCGGTGCCAGTCGGCCGTCAGCTCGGTGCCGCACCACTGCGCGAACTCCGGGTACCAGAGGACCTCGGTGGGGTGGCGGACCAGCGGATAGTGGTTGACCAGGACCAGCGGCAGGTCCGGGTCGTGGGCCGCGAGCCGCTGCTCGGTGATCCGGACGCGTTCACGACACCAGGAGTCGCGGTCCGGGAACGGGTCCGGGTGGAGCATCCGCTCGTCCGCGCAGACCACGCCGCTGTCGTACGCGACCGCCAGGGACTCCTCCTTGGTGGTCGTCCCCGGCGCACGGAAGGAGTAGTCGTACAGCAGGAAAAGCGGCGCGATGGCGACCGGTCCGCCAGGGCCCTCCCAGACCGGGTACGGGTCCTCGGGGGTCACGACGCCGAGGCGGCGGCAGAGCTCCAGAAGGTGCTCGTAGCGGGCCACACCGCGGAGCTGGACCGGGTCCTCGGGATGGGTCCACAGCTCGTGGTTGCCGGGCGCCCAGATGACCTTGGCGAAGCGTTCGGCGAGCAGGCCGAGCGCCCACTCGATGGAGGTGGTGAGTTCGGCGACGTCACCGGCGACGATCAACCAGTCGTCGGGGGAGTCGGGTTGTAGTTTCTCCACCAGGTCACGGTTCTCCTGGTAGGAGACGTGGAGGTCGCTCACGGCGAGCAGTCGGCCTGCCCGTCCGGGGCCTCCGGGCGCTCCGGCCCGTCCCGATTGCGCGTCACTCTGGTACTCGGTCGTCACTCCAGCCCCCTGTGTTCACCCGGCCGATGTCGCCACAGTACGGGGGCGAGCGGTCGTGGCGCCGAAGGTTGGCTGGATCGGTCGTTCGAGCGGCGGGGTTCCGCTCCCCGGGCCGGCGCCCGCCGAGGGGTGCGGGCGCCTGTCGAGCGGTGCCGGTGCCGGTGTCGGTGCCGGTGCCGTGGAGCCGGGTCCGGGATGCCGGCGCCGGGCGTCAGTCGCCGAACTGCCAGAGGACGCCGTGCCCGCCGAAGGTGGTGACGGCGAGGATGGCCAGCGCGGAGACGCCGAGCAGCAGGCCGAGGACGGCGCGCCCGCGGCGGCGGGTGCCCCGGACCAGGGCGAGCGTGCCGAGGACGATGGCGAGCGGTCCGAGGACGAGGTTGAAGAGCAGCAGGCCCGGAAGGCCGAGCAGGAAGGAGGCGACGGCCAGGTTGTCGGCCTCGGCGGTGGCGTGACGGGGCGTCCCGCCCGCGGCGGTGCTCGCGGTGCTTGTAGCGGTGCTCGCAGCGGTGCTCGTGGCTGTGCTCATGGTGACGGCTGGTCCTTCCGTGAAGGAGAGGGGGGTGAGTCTCAGTGCTGCCGCAGGCGCGCGATGCCCTCGCGGGCGCCGAACGCGAGCAGCCAGGCGGCGATGGCGGCGGAGGCGGTGAGGAAGACCGGGAGCGAGGTGTGCGCGGCGGCGCCGACGATGACACCCAGGGCGACCAGGGCGGTGAGCAGGATCATGGCGGGCCCCTCCTGTGGCCGTGCCGAGGGTCGGCACGACTTTCGGTTTACAACTGTTCGCTGAATCCTCCGCCACTCTACGCCCGACTGGCCAAGTTCGGCAAACACTTGTTTACTGAATGGCGTGAGTCACACCGTGGGGGCCAGACAGGCCCAGAAGCAGCAGAGTCGGCGCGCGTTGCTGGACGCGGGGCTGGGCCTGCTGGCCGACCAGAACCTCGCGAGCCTCGGCGTGCGCGAGGTGACCCGGGCCGCCGGGCTGTCACCGGCCGCGTTCTACCGGCACTTCCCGGACCTCGCCGCGCTCGGCGTCGCCCTGGTCGAGGAGTCGCTCGCCAGTCTTCACGTCCTGGTCCGTTCGGTGCTCGCCGGGGCGGGCGGGGCCGAGGAGCTGATCGACCGGACGGTGGACGTCATCGAGCAGCACGTCCGCGAGCACCACCCGCACGTGCGCTTCCTGGCGCGCGAGCGGCACGGGGGCGTGCGGCAGGTGCGGGAGGCGATCGACGCCGAGCTGGGCCGGTTCGCCGAGGAGGTGGACGCGGCGCTCGCGCTCCAGCCGGTGTCCCGGGGGTGGAGTCCGGAGGACCTGCGGATGCTGGCGGAGCTGTACGTCGACCGGGTGGTCTCCACGGCCGCCGCCTTCCTGGAGGCGCAGGAGGCCGGCGATCCGGGTCGGGAGCGGCGGATCGCCGTCAGCGCCCGGTTCCAGTTGCGGCTGATCAGTCTCGGTCGCCGTCACTGGCAGGGAAGTTGAGGTATTCGGCCGGTCCGGCCGCCTGACCTCTCCGTTGTGGGTGGACCCTTGACATTGCGTCATGTCCGCGCCAGCTTTGGTGCACCCCCACAACGAGAGGTCTCTCATGAAGAAGCCGCTCATAGGCATGTTCGCCGCGCTCCTGCTCGCCGGGGCAACCGCCCTCGCCGGAGCCCCCACCGCCGCAGCCCTCCCGCAGGCATCCGCCGACGGCACCCCGCAGTCGTCGCAGGCGGAACAGTCCCAGGGCCTCCAGCTCCAGGATCTCCAGCCGCAGGATCTCCAGTCCCAGGATCTCCGGCCCCAGGCCGCCGCCGCCGTGAACTTCGCCGGCACCGTGGCGCTCAGCAACTGCTCCGGCTCGCTGGTGCGCCTCCCCGCCTCGGCCGCCACCGACCCGGCCCTCGTCCTCTCCAACGGCCACTGCCTGGAGAGCGGATTCCCCGGCCCCGGTGAGGTCGTGGTCAACCAGTCCTCGAACCGCAGCTTCTCGCTGCTCAACTCGACCGGCGGCAAGGCCGCCACGCTGCGCGCCACCAAGGTGGTCTACGGGACCATGACCGACACCGACGTGTCGATCTACCAGCTGAACACCACCTACGCCGCGATCCAGTCGAAGTACGGGATCGCCCCGCTGACCATCGCGGCGGGCCACCCGGCCCAGGGCAGCTCGATCAAGGTCGTCTCCGGGTACTGGAAGAAGATCTACTCCTGCTCGATCGACGGCTTCGTGTACCGGCTGAAGGAGGGTTCCTGGACCTGGAAGGACTCGGTCCGTTACACCTCCAGCTGCAACACCATCGGCGGTACCTCCGGCTCGCCGGTGGTCGACGTCGCCACCGGCCAGGTCGTCGCCGTGAACAACACCGGCAACGAGGACGGCCAGCGCTGCACCGACAACAACCCCTGCGAGGTCGACCAGAACGGCGTGGTGACCGTCCGCCAGGGCATCAACTACGCCCAGGAGACCTACGGCATCCCGGCCTGCTTCGCCGCCGGCAACCGCCTCGACCTCACCCGTCCGGGCTGCACCCTGCCCCGCCCCTGACCAGCACACCCTTCCCCGGTGGGCCACCCGCGATCGGCGGGTGGCCCACTCGGCCGTCTACCGGACGGCCCGTCCGACCGGCAGCCGGCCGCCGGCTGCCGGAGAGTGTCCAACAGTTCCGTTGATCAGATGGAGAGTTGATGTCCACCAAGCTCAGAAGGCTGCTGGTCGCCGTTCTGCTGATACCGCTGCTCGGCCTCGGCGCGGCGACGCCCGCCCTGGCGCAGCCCGACCCGGGCGCGGGAGCCGGGGCCGGCGCGGCCGCCTCCGTCGCCGACGACCCCAAGGCCGACATCAAGGACCGGCTCGCGGCGATCCCGGGGATGACCCTCACCGAGGAGGTCCCCACCGACGCCGACCACCGTTACTTCCTGCTCACCTACACCCAGCCGATCGACCACTTCCGCCCCTGGCTGGGCACCTTCCAGCAGCGGCTGAGCGTGCTGCACCGCGGGTACGACCGGCCGACCGTGTTCTACACCAACGGCTACACGCTCCGCACCACGCCGTCCCGCACCGAGCCGGCCCGGCTGACCGACGGCAACCAGGTCTCGATCGAGTACCGCTACTTCACGCCGTCCCGCCCGGAGCCCGCCGACTGGACCAAGGCGGGCATCCGCCAGGCCGCCACCGACTCGCACCGGATCATCACCGCGCTGAAGCGGATCTACCAGCGCGAGTGGCTCTCCACCGGGGCCAGCAAGGGCGGCATGTCCTCGACCTACCACCGCCGCTTCTTCCCCGACGACGTGAACGGCACCATCGCGTACGTCGCGCCGAACGACGTCGACAACCGCGAGGACTCCGCCTACACCGAGTTCTTCCAGAACGTCGGCACCCCGGAGTGCCGTGCCGCGCTCGCCGCCGCCCAGCGTGAGCTGCTGGTCCGCCGCGACCGGCTGGAGGCCCGCTTCGTGGCGGACAACGAGAAGGCCGGCTCGACGTTCACCACCACCGGCAGTGCCGACCGGGCTTACGAGGCCGGCGCGCTCGACACCGTCTGGGCGTTCTGGCAGTACAGCACCGAGGCGGACTGCGCCGGCGTCCCGGTGGCGGCCACCGCCACCGACGACCAGCTGTACGCGTGGTTCGACGCCCAGGTCGGCATCACCGGCAACAGTGACCAGTCGCTCGCCACGTACACCCCGTACTACTACCAGGCGGGCACCGAGCTGGGCTCGCCGACGTTCGAGGTGCCGCACCTCAAGGGCGTGCAGCACTACGACTTCAAGGAGCTGTACTCGCCGCGCACCTACGTGCCGAAGAACATCCCGATGCGCTTCGACCCGTCGGCGATGCGTGACATCGACCGCTGGGTTCGGCACTCGGCCGAACGGATCATCTTCGTCTACGGGCAGAACGACCCGTGGGGTGCCGAGCCGTTCCGGCTGGGCTGGGGCAGCGAGGACAGCTACGTCTACACCGTGCCCGGCGGCAACCACGGCTCCAACATCGGCAAGCTGCCGCCGGCGGAGTCGGCGGCGGCCGCCGCCAAGGTGCTGGAGTGGGCTGGTCTGGCCGACCCGGGCGCCCGCTCGCTCGCCCAGGGCCACCAGATCCCGCCGTTCGGCCCGCTGGACGAGGAGGGCCTGAAGGTGGAGCGCGACCGGCCGTAACGGTCGCGCGCTCCGTCCAGGGGCCACCCGCCGGCCACCACGCCGGCGGGTGGCCCTTTCGCCTGCCCGCGCCGCGCTGCGCCGCGCACGCCTGCCCGCGCCGCGCCCGCATCCCCGGCCCGTCCCCCCCAAGTCCCACCCGCATCCCCGCGCCGCGCCCGCATCCCCGTGCCGCGCCCCCGCCCCCTCGCGCGCCGCGGCCGAATCCCCGCGCGCCCCCTCCCCGAAGCAGTGAATCGGTGCTTCAATGCTTCCATGGCCTACCGA
The DNA here is from genome assembly GCF_040643935.1 of Kitasatospora sp. NPDC047058. Lineage (NCBI taxonomy): Bacteria > Bacillati > Actinomycetota > Actinomycetes > Kitasatosporales > Streptomycetaceae > Kitasatospora > Kitasatospora sp. NPDC047058. The sequence goes on from NZ_JBEYVJ010000184.1 coordinate 6,320, forward strand.
CGCACCCCCGCCGTCCAAGCCCGCCTGGACGCCCAGCGCGAGGCGGTGCTCCAGGCCGCCGTCGGGCTGCTCGCCGAGCGCGGCTACGGGGGCTGCTCGATGGCCGCCGTGGCGGAACGCGCCGGAATCGCCACCGGCAGCCTCTACCAGCACTTCGCCAACAAGGCCGAGCTGTCGGTCGAGCTGTTCCGCCGGGTGGTCACCCGCGAGATCGCCGCCGTCAACGAGGCCGTCGCCCGCCGTGAGACCCCGCAGCAGCGGGTCGCCGCCGTCGTCGAGACCTTCGCCGCCCGCGCCCTACGCGCGCCGAGGCTCGCCTACGCCCTGCTGGTCGAGCCGGCCGACGGCGTCGTGGACAGCGAACGCCTGGTGTTCCGGCGGGCGTTCCGCGACGTGATCGCCGCCCAGATCACCGCCGCCGTGGCGGCCGGCGAACTGCCCCGCCAGGACCCGGAACTCACCGCCGCCGCCCTGGTCGGCGCGGTCGGCGAGGCCCTGGCCGGCCCGCTCGTGGCGGCCCACACCCCCGCCACCGGGGACACCGTGCCCGAGGTGGTCCCCGCCCTGGTCTCCTTCACCCTGCGTGCCCTGGGAGGACGCGATGACAGCGACGCATGAGGTCACCAACCAGGTGCCCCTGCCGTACGGACACGACACCGCCGACGATCCGGCTCTGCTCGCCGCCCTGCACCGGGCCGGCGCCGGCTGGGCCGAGCCGGAACTGCACGAGCTCGGCCGCCTGGCCGGCTCCGAGCAGGCCGCCGAGTGGGGCCGGCTGGCCAACGAGTACCCGCCCGTGCTGCGCACCCACGACCGCTTCGGCCACCGGATCGACGAGGTGGAGTTCCACCCCGCCTGGCACGAGCTGATGCGCACCGCGGTCGGCCACGGCCTGCACGCCGCGCCCTGGCGCGACGACCGGCCCGGCGCGCACTCCGCCCGGGCGGCCAAGTTCCTCGTGTGGGGCCAGGTCGAGGCCGGTCACACCTGCCCGATCTCGATGACCTACGCCGCCGTCCCCGCCCTGCGCGCGACCCCCGCCCTCGCCGAGGGGCTGGAGCCGCTGCTCGCCTCGACCGCGTACGACTTCGGGCTGCGCGAGCCGCACGGCAAGCGCGGGCTGATCGCCGGCATGTCGATGACGGAGAAGCAGGGCGGTTCGGACGTCCGCACCAACACCACCACCGCCGCGCCGCACGCGGACGGCACCTACCGGCTGACCGGCCACAAGTGGTTCACCTCGGCGCCGATGTCGGACCTCTTCCTGACGCTGGCCCAGGCGCCCGGCGGGCTCAGCTGCTTCATGCTGCCGCGCGTCCTCCCGGACGGCAGCCGCAACCGGCTCCGGATCCAGCGGCTCAAGGACAAGCTGGGCAACAAGTCGAACGCCTCCGCCGAACTCGAGTACGACGAGGCGGTCGGCTGGCTGGTCGGGGAGGAGGGCCGGGGCGTCCCGACCATCATCGAGATGGTCAACATGACCCGCCTCGACTGCACCATCGGCGCCGCCTCCGGCATGCGGCTCGGCGCCACCCGGGCCGTCCAGCACGCCGTCCACCGGCACGCGTTCGGCAGGGCGCTGGTCGACCAGCCGCTGATGCGCAACGTGCTGGCCGACCTGGTGGTGGAGTCCGAGGCGGCGACCACCGTCGCGATGCGGCTCGCCGAGGCCACCGACAAGGCGCTCGCCGGGGACGAGACCGAGGCGCTGGTCCGGCGGCTGGGGCTGGCGGTCTCCAAGTACTGGGTCTGCAAGCGCGGTCCGGCGCACGCCGCCGAGGCGCTGGAGTGCCTGGGCGGCAACGGCTACGTCGAGGAGTCCGGCATGCCCCGGCTCTACCGGGAGGCGCCGCTGGTCTCGATCTGGGAGGGCTCGGGCAACGTCGCCGCCCTGGACGCGCTGCGCGCCATGGCCAAGCGGCCGGACACCGTCGAGGCCTTCCTCGGCGAGCTGGACGCGGCGGCCGGCGCGGACCGCAGGCTCGACGCCGCCGTCGCCGACCTCCGCAAGCAGCTCTCCGACCAGGACGACCTGGAGTTCCGCACCCGCCGGCTGGTCGAGTCGATGGCGCTGGCCTTCCAGGGCTCGCTGCTGGTCCGCCACGGCGACCCGGCAGTGGCCGACGCGTTCTGCGCCTCCCGCCTCGGCGGCGACCACGGCGCCGCCTTCGGCACGCTGCCCGCCGGCACCGACGCCGGGGCGATCATCGACCGCGCCCGCCCGGTGCCCGCATGAGCGGCGGCGCACCGGTGCCGGCAGGCCCCGACGCCCGGTCAGCCGGGTCAGCCGAGACGGCAGAGGCAGCCGAGACGGCCGAGGTCCGCGCCTTCTGGCAGCGCCTCGGCCTGCCCGGCCTGGTCGACGTGCACACCCACTTCATGCCGAAGAACGTCCTCGACAAGGTGTGGGCGTACTTCGACGCGGCCGGTCCGCTGGTCGACCGGCCGTGGCCGATCACCTACCGCCAGACCGAGGACGAACGCGTCCGGCGGCTGCGGGACTTCGGCGTCCGGGCGTTCACTTCGATGCTCTACCCGCACAAGCCCGGCATGGCCGCCTGGCTCAACGGCTGGTCCGCCGACTTCGCCGCCCGCACGCCGGACTGCCTGCACACCGCCACCTTCTTCCCCGAACCCGGCGCGCCCGGGTACGTGGCCCGGGCGGTCGAGGACGGCGCCCGGGTATTCAAGGCGCACCTCCAGGTCGGCGGGTACGACCCGACGGACCGGCGGCTGGACGAGGTCTGGGGGCTGCTGGCCGAGACCGGCACCCCGGTGGTGACGCACTGCGGCTCCGGCCCGGTCCCCGGCAAGCACACCGGCCCCGGTCCGATCGGTGAGGTGCTGGCCAGGCACCCCCGCCTGGTCCTGGTGGTCGCCCACCTCGGGCTGCCCGAGTACACGGACTTCCTCGACCTCGCCGAGCGCTACCCGGAGGTCCGGCTCGACACCACCATGGCGTTCACCGATTTCGTGGAGCGCGACACCCCGTTCCCGCCCGCCGGGCTGCCCCGGCTGGCCGGGCTCGGGGACCGCGTCCTGCTCGGCAGCGACTTCCCCAACATCCCGTACCGGTACGTGCACCAGCTGGAGGTGCTGGACCGGCTGGGGCTGGGGGAGGACTGGCTGCGCGCCGTCTGCCACGACAACGCGGCCCGGCTGTTCGGGCTCCCCGCGCCCACCGGCTGACCGCCCACCCGCCAGGGGCGCGCCCATCCCGCCGGGGCACCCACCCCACCGAGGGTGCCCACCCCACCGGGGGCGCCCGCCCGCGCTCAGCCCACCCGGCGCAGGACCTCCACCACCTCCCCGTGCAGGGCGGGCGGGGCGGCCAGGAAGCTGTCGGAGCCGGCCGTCCAGGCCGCCCCGGCCGCGTCCGTGACCGTCGCGCCCGCCTCGGCCGCGATCAGCGCGCCCGGCAGCAGGTTGCCCGCGTCCGCCCCGTACTCCCAGAACAGCGTGAGGTGCCCGGAGCCGACCTGGGCGACCTGCAGCGCCGTCGGCCCCAGGTTGCGCACCGCCAGCACCTCGCCCAGGACCGCCGTCAGCGACTCGCCCGCCCGGCGCAGCGCCACCCGGTCCCCGGCGGCCGACGGCGGCTGGCTGGTGGCGGCGACGGCGACCGGCAGTTCGCGCTCCAGCGGCGCGACGGCGCGCCCGTCCAGCTCGGCGCCGCCGCCCCGTACGGCCCGGTACGTCCGCCCGCCGAGCTCCGGCGCGTGCACCACGGCCAGCACCGCGACGCCGTCCCGGACCAGGGTCGCGGTGACCGCCCAGTGCGGCTGGCCGAGCAGGTACTGCACGGCGCCGTCGGTGGCGTCGCAGAGCCACCACTCGCCCGCGGCCGGCACCGTGCCCTCCAGCTCGTCCGTCACCCAGCCGGCCTGCGGGCGCAGTACGCCCAGCCGGGCCCGGAGTTCGGCGGCGGCCGGGCCGTCCAGCTCGGCGAAGTGCGCCATCGCCTCCGCCGCCGTCCGGCCGGGGGTGGGCTCGGCCGGACGCAGCGCCGCCAGCCGCGCACCGACCTCGCGCACCGCCGCCTCGACCCCGGGCAGCAGCTCCCTGAGCTCCGCGACCTCGTCCGTCCCCTGCGCCGCCACGCCGTCCGTCCCCTGCGCCGCCACCCGATCGGTCACGTGGCTCACCTGGCTCATCGCCGTCCTCCTGTCTCCGGTCCCGCCGGCCGCGATCTTCCGGCCGCCCGGGACAAGGAGTACCGTCCGTGCTGCCGAACAGGACTCTGCAACAGCCGGAAGCGACGGAGATCGGACACCATGGACCTCTCGACAGCCGATCCGGACACCGTGCTGGACACCCTGGACCGCCGTCTGGTCTGCGCGCTGCAGATCGACGGCCGGGCCGAGACCGGCCGGATCGCCGAGGTGCTCGGGGTCTCCGCCCGCACGGTCACCCGCCGGCTGGCCCGGATGCAGCAGGCCGGGCTGCTGCGGGTGGTCCGGATGCCCGACGTCGAGGACGCCGCGGTCGGCGCGCTGCTGCTCCGGGTCCGGGTGCTGCGCGGGAAGGTCGACACCATCGCACAGGCCCTGGCCGACCGGCCGGACGTGCCGTTCGTCGACGTGATGCTCGGCGGCCAGGAGGTCGGCGCGGTGATGCTCGGCGACGCCGGCTCCCGGGACCGGCTGCTGTACGCGCAGCTGCCGGCCACCGCCGCGGTCACCGAGACCACCACCCACGCCGTGCTGCACGCCTTCTCCGACGCGGGGCAGTGGCAGGCCGGCCACCTGGACGAGGACGAGGTGGCCGCCCTCACCCCGCCGGCCGTGCCGCGGGCGCACCCGGGGGAGACCGCGCTCGACGAGCTCGACCGCGCCCTGCTGGCCAGGCTCGCCGTCGACGCCCGGCAGTCCCACGCCGCGCTGGCGGCGGCCGTCGGCGCGCCGGAGTCGACCGTCCGGCGCCGGCTGCACCGGCTCGCCGCGGCGGGGCTGCTGCGTACCCACGCCACCGTCGATCCGCGGCTGTTGGGCATGGCCGTGGACGCCAACCTCTGGCTCGACGTCCCGCCGGGCCGGCTCGCGGAGGTCGGGACGGCGCTCGCCCGGCACCCGCAGGTGCACGGCGTCTTCGCCACCAGCGGGCCGGCCAACCTGATGGCGGCTCTGTTCTGTACGGACCACGGCGGGCTCTACCGCTTCCTCACCGGGACGCTCGGACCGCTGGGTGTCGACCGGGCCGAGACCGCCATCGTGGCCCGCGCGGTCAAGCGGGCCGGCGTGCCCCTCCAGCGGCCCGCCCCGAACGCGCACCGGCCGCCGCACACCCGGGCCCCCGGGGCGTCGCGCACCCGGGCGTCGCGCACCCGGGCGTCCGAGCCGCCGCGCACCCGGGCCGCCTCCGGGGCATGACCCCGGAGGTAATCGACGCCTCCGAACCGGCCGGGCAGAGTGGTGAACACCCCGGGAACGCCGACCGCACCGGGGACCAGAACCCCACCTCCGGAGGCTGATCCGCCATGTCCGCGAACACCTTCACCGCCGCCCGCGCCACCACCGGCACCACCACCGGCACCACCACCGGCACCGCCGCCGACCGGAAGGCCCGGCGGAACCTGCGCCGCTTCCTCGCCCTGGACGCGGTGGTCAGCGGGGGCAACGGTCTCGCCTACCTGGCCTTCGCCGGCCCGCTCGGCGACCTGCTCGGCGTCGGCGCCTCCACCCTGGTCGAACTCGGCGCCGTCCTCGCGGCGTTCGGCCTCGCCGTCGCCCTGCTGGCCGCCCGCCCCCGCCCCACCCGGCCGGCCGTGCAGGCGGTGATCGACATCAACCTGGCCTGGGCGGTGCTCAGCCTGGTGGCGATGGAGTTCTGGCTGGAGCCGAGCACCGCCGGCCTGGTCTGGATCCCGCTGCAGGCCGGCACCGTGATGCTGTTCGCCGTCCTCCAGTTCACCGCCCTGCGCCGCACGGCCGCCGCCGCCCGCCCCAGCTGAAGCCGGACCGCCGCCCGGACCGGCCGCCGCCGCCCGCCCCAGCTGAAGCGGGACCGCTACGGGTTCAGCGCCGCCTGCAGGAACGCGACCGTCTCCGCGTCGGCCGGGAGGAACGTCTCCATGGCCAGCTCGGAGACGGTCACGTCCATGGGCGTGTTGAAGGTCGCGATGGTGGAGAGGAACGACAGCACCCGGCCCTCGTACGCGATCCGCAGGGGCAGCGCGAACGGGAACAGCTCGGTGATGTCCTCCTCCGGCTCCTGGAGCGCCGACTCCGGCTCGGGGTAGGCCGAGACCTCCTCGAACAGCCGGCGCAGCGGCTCGGAGCGGACCAGCGAGATCTGGTGCTCCATCCGCTCCAGCAGGTGCCGGCGCCACTGCCGGAAGTTGACGATGCGCGGCGCCACGCCCTCGGGGTGCAGGGTGATCCGCATCGCGTTCAGCGGCGGCTCCAGCAGGTGCGGGGCGACGCCGGTGAGCAGCAGGCCGAGCGAGCGGTTGGCCGCCAGCACCCGGAAGGTGCCGTCGACCACCAGGGCCGGGTACGGGTCGTGCGCGGCCAGCAGCCGCTCCACGCCGCCCCGCAGCGCGTCCATCGCCGGGTCGTCCAGCGGAGTCTCGGGGTAGTGCGGGGCGTAACCGGCGGCCAGCAGCAGGGAGTTGCGCTCGCGCACCGGGACGTCCAGGTGCTCGGCGAGCCGGAGCACCATCTCCTGGCTCGGGCGGGACCGCCCGTTCTCGATGAAGCTGATGTGCCGGGTCGAGGAGTCGGCCTGGAGGGCCAGCTGCAGCTGGCTGAGCTGTCGCCGTTCGCGCCAGCCGCGCAGCAGCGGCCCGACTCCCGTACCCGCCTCGGCACCCATGACACCGATGATCGCCATGAGCAGGAAACTACTGCGCTCAGACGCCGGTGGTCGACCCCGGCCGGATGATCATCAGCACCACGACCACCGCCCAGAGCAGGTTGAAGACGCCGGCGGTCATCGGCAGCAGTCGCAGGCCCTGGACCGCCTTGCCGTGCTCCGGTGCCGCGGCGTCGAGGTCGAGCGCGTCCACCGCCGCCTGCTGGGGGGGCAGCACGAAGAGCAGCAGGGAGAGCGCGGCGAGCGCGGTGAGCACCATCGAGACGATCAGCCAGGACTGTCCGAGCACGTCCATCACCTGGGCCACGCCGATGCCCATCACCGGGACGGCTATCCCCAGCAGGGCGTAGACCTGGGTGATCCGGTGCAGCAGGCGCAGCGTGCCCGCCTCGGCCGCCCGGTCGGGGCCGCCGGCCAGCGCGGCCTTCGCCCGGCGCGGGAACATGCTGACGGCCACCGCCACCGGGCCGATGAACAGCACCGAGGCGAGGACGTGCAGGCTCAGCAGGAACTTGGCCATGGCGGGAGCACCCCTTGATCCAACGGGGGCTGCGCGCCGGCGACACGGCGCGGGCAGCCGGGGCCGTCGGTTTCCGTGCCCCGAGCAGGCACGCTAACACCGCTTATCCGGGGCCCGGCCGCGTGGGGTCGGGCCCCGGAGCGGGGCGGGCGGCTGATCGCCGCGCGCTTCGTCCAGGGCGCGGCGTCCGGGGGGATGGTGCCGTCCGCCCTCGGGCTGATCCTCTCCACGACCCCGCGGGAACGC
>NZ_JBEYVJ010000185.1:0-13860 GCF_040643935.1 Kitasatospora sp. NPDC047058
CCATCCCGACGGCAAGCGAGACCGACATCACACGCAAAACGGACGTCGACGGGCAAAAAAATCGGAGAGCCCCTCGCTGGTGCGAGAGGCTCCCCTCTCGGCCAGCGCCTTCCCGGCGGCGTCGTGGCGCCCGAGTTCGAGGTGGGCGCGCAGCTCGCGCAGCCGGCGCTCGACGGAGTCGGCGGGCGCGCCGGCCAGTGCGTCGAGCGCCTCCTCCGGGTCGGTGGCGAGCAGGGTGGCCAGGAAGCCGGCGTTCGGGTCGGCCGGGTCGACCCGGGGGACGGGCAGCGCCAGCGCGGCGGCGGCCGGGTCGAGGTCGGTGACCCGCAGCGTGCCGGGCCGGACCGGGGGCTGCACCAACTCGCTGTCCACCACCCGCAGTTCCGGGCCGAACAGGGTGGAGGGCGAGGGCCGCGGCCGGCCGTCCTGGAGCGCCAGCACCTCGCGCAGCACACCGGTGAGCTGGTCGGCCATCTCCTCGGCGGAGGCGAACCGGCGGGCCGGGTCCGGGTCGGTGGCCCGGACCAGGAAGCGGTAGTACGACTCGTACGCGGCGAAGACCGGCACGGACTCCGGGCCGGGCAGCGCGTCGCGGTAGGTGGTGCTGTAGCCCTGGAAGTCGAAGGTGAGCACCGCGAGGGTGCGGGCGACGGTGTAGAGGTCGGAGGCGGGGGAGGGGCCCTCGGTGGCGATCTCGGGCGCCTGGTAGCCGATGGTGCCGTAGATCGGGCCGTCGTCGTCGAAGCGGCGGACGGCGCCCATGTCGATGATCTTGAGCGCGTCGCCGCTCTGGATCACGTTGTCGATCTTGAAGTCGCAGTAGACCAGGCCCCGGCCGTGCAGATAGCCGAGCGCGGGCAGCGCCTCCAGCGCGTACGCGATGGCCTGCTCCACCGGCAGCGGCTCGCGCCGGCCCTCCGGCGTGCGGCGCTCGTTGGCGATGTCCTTGAGCGACTTGCCGCCGACGTACTCCATCACGATGTAGCCGTCGGTGGAGCCGGTGCGCAGGTCCGGGTGCTCGGCGAAGTTGATGATGCGGACGATGTTCGGGTGGTCCACCTCGGCCAGGAACCGCCGTTCGGCGACGGCCACCGCGAGCGCGTCCTCGTCCCCGGTGTCGAGCAGGCCCTTCAGCACCACCCACTTGTCGTTGACCCGCCGGTCCACCGCCAGGTAGATCCAGCCGAGCCCGCCGTGCGCCAGGCAGCCGACCACCTCGTACTGCCCGCCGACGAGGTCCCCCCGGCGCAGCTTGGGCGTGAACGAGTACGGCGTGCCGCACTTGGTGCAGAAGCCGTCGGGGCGGCCCGCGCGGCCGTTCTTCTCCCGGCCCACCGGGGCGTCGCACTTGGAGCAGAACCGCTTGCGCTCCGGCACCTCCGGGTTCTCCAGCACCGCCTGCGAGGGGTCCGCCGCCGGGACGGTGGGCACCGTCACCAGGCCGGCCCCGAGCCGGCTGCGGGTGCCCGCGCTGTCGGTGCGGCGGCTGCTGACCACCGACACCGAGCCGCTGCCGGTGCGGGTCGAGCGGTGCGGGCGGGACCGGCCGGACATCGAGCGGGCCGAGCCGGTGCGGGACGAGCCGGTGCGGGAGGAGTCGGGGGAGACCCGGGCGGAGGGGACGTACGGCTGGGTGATCCCGGTGTCGGGGCCGGGGGCGGTGAGGCCGCACTCGTCGCAGTAGCCGTCCGGGTCGATGGTGCCGGTGCAGTCGCGCGGGCAGGGATCGCCGGGGCCCGCGGCCGCCGCGGCGGCGGTCCCGGTTGCGGTTCCGCCTGCGGTCCCGGTCCCGGTCCCGGTCCCGGTCCCGGTCTTGGTGGACGTCGTCCCCGCCGGTGCGAGCCCGCACTCGTCGCAGAAGCCGTCCGCGTCGATCGTCCCGCCGCCGGTGCACTCCGGCCGTGCGCACGCCTCGCCCATGAACCTCAGCCCCCCAGTCCCTGTTGTCCCTGTGCCTGCCCGTCGACCGGCTCGCCGCCGGGCCGCCCCTCGCCGTACGTCCCCCCGCCGGGCGGCCCGGCCGGGGCCGGCCGCAGCGACTGCTGGAAGCGCGCCACGGCCGCGGCCGCCGCCCGCAGGTCGCACGGCGCGCTCCAGAGCAGCCAGCGCGCCTTCTCGTACCGCTCGATCACTTCCGGGTCCTCGGCGACCCGCAGCCGGGCCGCCATCGCCTTGTACGCGTCCAGCCGCCCGCGCAGCTCGGCCCGGACGGCCAGCGGCTGGGTCACCTCGGTCAGCGACCGGCGGGCCCGGGTCAGCTCCTTGGCGGCCGCGTCCTCCAGCGCGTCGAGCAGCGGCGCCAGCCGGTGCCACTGCCCGCCCTGGCGCAACTCCAGGGCCAGCACGATCCGTTCGCGCAGCGCCGAGGCCGGCCCGGGCACCGCCGGCACCTCGGTGGCGGCGATCTTCGCCAGCACCTCGCCGCGCGCCCGGCGGGCCTCGGCCAGCGTGGCGTCCGCCCGCTGCAGGAGGTCGCCGACGCCCTGCAGCCGCTCCTCGGCGTCGTCGCGCAGCCGCAGCAGGTCCTCCAGCTCCAGCCGGACGCCGTCCAGCGCCCGCCCGGCCCGGTCGAACCGCTCGGTGTCCACCACCCCGGACGGCGTGGCCAGCGCGGTGCCGTCCGGGACGGTGCCGCGCTGGGCCGGGACGCGGGCCGGCCGCCACAGCGCCAGCGGGTCGCTGCGCACCTCGGCCCGCAGCCCGGTCAGGTCGGCCGCCAGCCCGGCCAGGTCGTCGCCGAGCGGGTGGCTCCCCAGGTGCACGCCGAGCGAGCCGGCCAGCGTCTGCACCCGGCCGAGCTCGGCAAGCAGCAGGTCGATCCGGGCCGGCAGCGCGGACCAGACGGCGTCGGCGGCGCAGACCACCTCCAGCACGGTGGCGTACCAGGAGTTCATCCGCGCCATCAGCTCGTCCAGGCTGACCCGCTCGACCAGCTTGGCGGGCGCACCGAGCAGTTGCGGGCCGTCCGGCACCGCGCCGCCGGGCACGGTGACCGCGTCACCGGTCAACAGCTCGCTGAGCTCGGCGAGTTCGGCCGCGCCGGGCTTGGCCTTGCGGGCCCGGACCGCGCGGGCCGAGGCCAGCGCCTCCGAGTAGCGGTCGAACAGCGCCCAGAGCAGCGGCAGGCCCTGCCCGGCGACGGACCAGCGCTCCCGGGTGCGCCCGGTCAGCTCGGCGCCGTCGAGCAGCCGCAGGCCCGGGTGGTCCTGGAGCGAGAGCAGCGCCGATTCGACCGCGTCGCGTTCGGCGCCGAGGCGCGCCAGCGCGCGGTCCACCTCCTCCCGGCTCAGTACCGGGCCGGCCGAAGCTGCCAAGGCCGTCTCCCCCTCTTCGTCCTGGTCGTCCTGGTCGTCCCGGTCCCGGGACGGCGGTCACCGACCCTAGCCTGCGGCACCGGGCCCGGAGCGGGCCCGGTCCTCGAAGCTCCGTCAAGGGCCCGGGCCGCCCGGCCGGCCGCCGGGCGGCGGTCCGCGCCCCCGCCGGTCAATGCGCCGCCGGCCAGTAGTGGTCGGCGTCGTTCAGCAGGTACGGCTTGAGCCACCGGTCGTACGCGCCGCGCCAGCCGCCGCTCGCGTAGTAGTCGGCGAGCACCTGGTTCACCCGGGCCGTCAGGTCGGGGCTGGTCCTGAGCATCGCGACGCCCATCACGCCCGGCTGGATCTCGCCGTCCACCACCCGGACGGTCTGGTCCTGAGCCGCCTGGCTGGCCGCCAGGACGTCGTCGGTCATGGTCGCCTCGACCTTGCCCAGCTGCATCAGCACCAGGCAGTCCAGGTTGTTCTCCGGCGTGACGAGCTGTCTGACCGGACGGCCCTTCAGCGCTTCGACGGCCGAGGAGCCGGCCGCCGCGCAGACGGTCCGGTCCTTGAGCGCCTCGTCGAGGTTCTTCGCGGGGGACGACTTGGGCACCACCACCCGCTGGCTGATGTTGAAGTACGGCCGGGAGAAGGCCACGTCCTCCATGCGCTTGCAGGTGATCGTCATGGTGCGGACGATCAGGTCGACCTTGCCGTCCTTGATGAACTGGACCCGGTCGGCGGTCGGGACCGACTTGAGGACCACCTTGTCCGGGTCGCCCATGATCGCGGTGCCGATCGCCCTGGCGAGGTCGATGTCGAAGCCCTCCAGCTGACCGGTGTTCGGGTTGCGGGCACCCCAGCGGTAGCTGTTCAGGTCGATGCCGATGACCAGGCTGCGCTTGGCCTTGATCGCCTTCACCGCCGGGCCGTCCTCACCGCTCGGCGGCACGCTCCTGTACACGTCGCAGGGCTCGTCCTGCTCCTGCTGCTGCGCCTGCGGCGCCACCGCCGTCCGAGCGGCCGCCACCGGCAGCACGGCACCCTGCGGGCCGCCCGTGCCGAGCACCGCCGCACAGGACGCCAGCAGCGCCACGGCCGTCACCGACCGGGCCCGTACGGTCTTGCTGCGCCTCATGTCCGTCCCCCTCCCTCTACCGGTACTCGGCCAGTCGCCGGCCGAGGCCGCGGGCCGCCGCGACGGCCGCCACCAGGGACAGCACCGCGACCGCCACGGCGGCGGTGCGCAGATCCCCGTCGGTGCCCTCGGCGGCCCGCCGGAACTGCTTCAGCTCGGCGCCGGCGGCCTGGTCCAGCTGCCGGTCGGTGCCGTTGAACCAGGCGTCGGCGGTCTTCGCCGCGTCCGCCTCCCTGGCGGTCACCGTGGCGTCCACCGCGCCCTGGTAGTCCCCCTCGTGCTCCAGCCTGCTCGCCGTGGCGTGCTGCTCGCGCCAGTGCCGGTACTGCTGACCGGCGTCGGCGACGGCCCCCTCGGCCTCCGCCGGGGCCAGCCGCAGGGCGTCCGCCAGGGTGCCGCTCCGCGGGGCGCCGTCCTGCGCGCCCTGGGCGGCCTGTGCGCCCTGGCCGTCCTGGGAGGTGTCGGGGCCGGACAGGTGCTCGGTGGTCTTCGACCAGAGGTCGGCGTACTTGGCGCTGGAACCGCGGGCGACGTAGTGCAGGTTCTCCGCCAGCCGGGCCGTCAGCACGTCCACCCGGGCCGCGTTGAGCGCGCGCAGCGGTGCGGCGCCCTTCTGCTCGCTCTCCTGCAGTGCGCCGCGCGCCCCCAGTCCGGCGACGGTCAGCCAGAGCACCGCGGCCAGCACGGCGGCGGTCGCGCCCAGCAGCCCCACGTTGAACACCCGGTTGGTCCGGCGGAACAGCACCACCTGGACCCAGCCCAGCACCGCGAGCGCCAGCACCCCCAGCCCGTACGCGGCCCACGGCACCGCCCGGGCCGCGGCGTAGTCGTCCGCCAGCTCCCGGTTCTCGGCGGCGGTGAGCTCGGCGGCGGCCGGCAGCAGGACGGTGCGCATCTGGTCGGAGGCGTACCGCAGGTAGGCGCCGCCGAGCGGGTAGCCCAGCCGGTTGTTCGCCCGCGCGCTCTCCACCAGGCCGGCGTAGACCGGCACCTGCTGGTTGAGCGCGGCGAGCCAGCCCTGGGCGGGGGAGGAGGCGGTGGTCCGCGCGGCCGCCTCGGCGATCAGCCGGGACGCCGTCGCGAGGTCCTGCTCGTAGCGGTCGCGGACGGCCTTCGGCTCGGCGCCGGCCAGCAGGAAGCCGGTGGCCGCCGTGGTGTCCGCGTCGGCCAGTGCGCGGTTGATGTCGGCCGCCGCCTGGCTCAGCGGCTGGCTGTACGAGACCACGCGCTGCGCGGCCTGCGCCCGGGACTCCACCTGCCAGGCCGTGAGCGTGCCGAAGGCGACCGTGACCACCGCCAGCAGCGCCCCGGCCAGCCGCAGCCGGCCCGGTGCCGTCCGGGTGGCCCGGCCGAGCCTGGCCAGCGGCCCGGGCCACCCGCCGGCGGCCGTGCCGCCGGGCCGTGCCGGCGCCCCCACGCCCGGCCCTTCCGTTCGTACCGGTGTCGCCACCTGCCCCACCCTCCCCTGTGGCCCGGGCCCGTCGAACCGGGCCCGGCCGTTGCCAGCAGTATGGCCGTCGCTCCCCGCGGCCACACCCGACTTGCGCCGATCTTGAGCATCGCCGAGTGCCGTGGGCGGGCACCGGTTCCGAACCTGGTTTCGAGAGTGCTGGGCCGGCCGTCCCGGGTACGGGGCGGGCGGCGAACGGGTCGACGCGGGATGCACCCTATGCGGTTCCCCGGGCCCCCGGAGGGGAGGGGTCCGATTGTGGGGGTCGTGGGGTCGTGGGGCCGCCGGCCGGGCCGGTGCCCTCCGTACCATGACGGTATGCGCCTGATGGGAACGATCTCCGCCGACCGCCCGCTCGTCGTCGTCGCCGTCCGGGAGGAGGCCGCCTACCTCGGCGACCGGCTGCCGGTGCTGCTCACCGGGATCGGGAAGGTCAACGCCGCCGCCGCGCTGGCCACCGTGCTGGCCCAGGGCGAGCACCCCTCCGAGGTCCTCAACCTCGGCACCGCCGGTGCGCTGCGGTCCGGCTGGGAGGGCACCCACACGGTCACCCAGGTGATCCAGCACGACCTCGACAGCCCGGCCCTGTTCGAGCTCACCGGCCGGACCTACGGCGCACCGCTGGTGGTCGGCAAGGGCGAGGGCCCGATCCTGGCCACCGGCGACCTCTTCGTCTCCTCCGCCGCCGCCCGCGACCGGCTGGCCGAGCACGCCGACCTGGTCGACATGGAGGGCTACGCGGTCGCCTCCGTCGCCCACCGGGCCGGGGTGCCGGTCCGGCTGGTCAAGCACGTCAGCGACGAGGCCGGCGACGGCGCCGTGCACACCTGGCGGGAGGCGGTCGACGACTGCGCCCGCCACCTCGCCGACTGGCTGCACGGCCAGGGGTGGTGACGGTCCGTCAGGAGGGACGACGAGCTTAGGGTGGCGGGCGTGACCGAGAACACCGCCGCGCGCAAGCGCTCCGACGTCCGCCCGCCCGGCCTCAACGCCGACGAGCCGACCACCCTGCTGACCTTCCTCGACTACCTGCGCGAGGCGGTGATCCTCAAGACCGACGGCCTGTCCGACGAGGACGCCCGCCGCCCCGGCGTCGCCTCCGGCACCAGCCTGCTGTGGCTGGTCCGGCACCTGACCGCGGTCGAACTCAACTGGTTCCTCTGGGCCTACCGGGGCGACGACGTCGAGCTGTGGGACGACGACGCGCCCTCGCCCGGCGACGAGACGGTGGCCGGGTCGGTCGCCGCGTACCGGGCGGCGGTCGCCCGGGCCAACGAGGTCATCGCCGCCGCGGCCGGCCACCTGGACCGCCCCGGCGTCCGCTCGCTGCGGCCCGACGGCGAAGCGCCGTCGATGCGCTGGCTGCTGGTCCACATGATCGAGGAGACCGGCCGGCACGCCGGTCACGCCGACATCATCCGCGAGCAGTTGGACGGCAGGGTCGGCCGCTGACGCCGGTTCAGCGGCGGGGGCGGGTGCGTTCGCTCCTGACGGTCAATGGAATACTCCCCCGCGCACCGCGGCGCCGCCCTGACGGCGCCGCGCGTTTCCACACAGGGGGATCAGAAGTTCATGCCGTCGTCAACCAGAACCACCCGCTCCGCGCGGGCCGCCCTCGGCGCCTCGGTGCTCGCGCTCACCCTGCTCGGCACCTCGGCCTGCGGGCCGGACAACAGCTCGGCCGATGCCGCCGCCACGGCGGGCGCTCCCAACCTCGGGCTCCCGGCCAACCTCGACGACCTGAAGAAGTGGAAGTTCGAGGACTGGGAGAAGTGGGCGAAGGACTACGCCCTCCCGGCCGCCAACAAGGGCTTCTGGACGCTGGAGAAGCTGCTCCAGGCCAAGCCGGACGAGCCGATCGCGCCGCCGGCCGCCCCGCCCGCCCAGCCGGGCCAGCCCGCGCAGCCGTCGCAGCCGGGCCAGCCGCCGGCCCCGGCACCCGCGAGCACGGCGCCCGGCGCCAAGCCGCCGGCCGGGCAGCCCACCCAGCCGGGGCACCCGACCACGCCGGCCGCGCCGAAGCCGTCCAACACCCAGCAGCCGGCCTCCCAGGCGCCGGCGCCGCCCAAGTCGCAGGCCCCGGCCCAGCCGGCGCAGCCCTCGCAGCCGGGCCAGCCCGCACAGCCGCCCGCCCAGCCCGCGCAGCCGCCCGCCCAGCCCGCGCAGCCGCCGGCCCAGCCGTCGCAGCCGGGCCAGCCCGCGCAGCCGCCGGCCCAGCCCGCCCAGCCGGGTGACAACGGCAACGACCCGCTGCCGAAGACCGTCGACGCCCAGCCCCTGCAGCACCCGTACACCAAGTACGGCGTGCACGGGAAGCTGTTCGCCGACGCGCCGGGCTCCGGCCCGAACGCCGCGGGCGGCCTCAACCACAACCAGTGCTCCGCGACCGTGGTGGCCGACCCGGCCCACCCCGGCAAGAGCAACCTGGTGTGGACCGCCGGCCACTGCGTCCACCAGGGCAAGGGCGGCTCCTTCTACAGCAACATCACCTTCATCCCGGCGTTCAACAGCAACGCCGCGCTGAGCGGCGGCAAGCAGGCGGACGAGTCCCAGTACGCGCCGTTCGGCGTCTGGTCCGGGACGCAGGCCGTCACCTCCCCGCAGTGGAAGGCCGAGGGCGGCAAGACCGGTGACGCGTCCACCCACTACGACTTCGCGATCATCCGGGTGCAGCCCCCGGCCGGCGGCAAGTCGCTGGAGGAGACGGTCGGCGGCGCGCTGCCGGTCTGGTTCAACGCCCCGCGCGACCAGCTGAGCATCAGCGAGTTCGGCTACCCGGCCGCCCCGCCGTACGACGGCATGGAGCTGAACCGCTGCGAGAGCGGCAAGCCGGGCCGGCTGTCCTACGAGCCCTCGCGCCCGCCGATGCTGGTGATCGGCTGCAGCATGACCGCCGGCTCCAGCGGCGGCGGCTGGCTGGCGGTCCGGGACGGCAAGCCGGTCCTGGTCAGCAACGTGTCGGTGGGCAAGCACACCGGCGACCCGAAGTTCCAGGCCGGCCCGTACCTGGACGACGTCGCCGCCGGTGCGTACGACTTCCTGTCCAAGAAGGGCTGAGCCCGGCCCGCGGACGACGACCGCCCCCGCACGGAAGCCGTGCGGGGGCGGTCGCGTACCGGCGCCGGGTTCAGTCTCGGAAGGCCGACACGTCGAGCGCACCCAGCCGCTCCGGGTCGGACAGCACGTCGATCGCGACGATCACGCCGCCCACCACGGTGAACGCCATGGTCGCGACCAGCCTGCCGTTGGCGCCGATCACCACGACCCCGGCGGCGCCGTTGATCAGCGCCGGGCGCGCGTACGGCGCCAGCGAGTGGTACAGGACCGCCTGGTCCGCCACCGTCCGGGCGCCGCTGAGCACCACCGTGCCACGGAGCCGTCCGACGTCGCCGTCCGAGCGCAGCACCACGTCGGGGTCGAGCACGGCGAGCAGCGCGTCCAGGTCGCCGGTGCGGGTGGCGGCGAAGAACGCGTCGACGGCCACCCGCTGCCGGGCGAGGTCCCGGTCGGGCGCCGGCGCCTGCCCCTGCACCTTGCGGCGGGCCCGGCTGGCGAGCTGCCGGGTCGCGGCCGTGGTCTTCTCGATCAGCGGGGCGATCTCCTCGAACGGCACCGCGAACAGGTCGTGCAGCACGAACGCCACCCGCTCGGCGGGCGACAGCGACTCCAGCACCACCATCAGCGCCAGCCCGACCGAGTCGGCCAGCAGGACCTCCTGCTCCGGGTCGACCACGGCGCCCTCACGCGCCAGCAGCGGATCCGGGATCCGCAACTCCAGCGGGTCCTCACGCCGCTGCTCGCGCGAGCGCAGCATGTTCAGGCAGACCCGGCTCATCACCGTGGTCAGCCACCCGCCGAGGTTCGCGACCTCACCGGTGTCGGTGCGGTCGTACCGCAGCCAGGTCTCCTGGAGGGCGTCCTCGGCCTCGCTGATCGAGCCGAGCATCCGGTACGCCACGGCCCGCAGGTGCGACCGGTGCTCCTCGAAGCGCTCGGTCGGCGTCCCGGCCGGTAAAACTCTCTCGTCCACCGTGTCACATTCCTTCGTCGCCGCGGGTCAGAGCTGCAGAACCACGAAAGCTGCAGGCCCCCGAAACCTAACGGCTCAGGCCGGGAGATCAACTTCCGGCCGGGACGAACCGGAGACGACCATGACGAACGCGCCCCTGACGAACGAGCCCCTGGCGAACGCCCCCGTCCTCGTGACCGGCGGCACCGGCACCCTCGGCGGCCACGTCCTCCCGCTGCTGCGCGCGGCCGGCCGCGAGGTCCGGGTGCTCACCCGCAGCGCCCGCCCGGTCGCGGACGGCGTCACCTACGTGACCGGCGACCTGCTCCGGGACGAGGGCACCGACGCCGCGGTGGCGGGTGCCGGCACGGTGCTGCACCTGGCCGGCGGCGCCAAGGGCGACGACGTGGCCACCGCGAACCTGGTGCGCGCCGCGCAGCGGGCCGGCGTGCGGCACCTCGTCTACATCTCGGTGATCGGCGCCGACCGGCTCCCGCTCGGCTACTTCCGCGCCAAGCTGGGTGCCGAGCAGGCCGTCGCCGACTCGGGCTTGCCGTACACCACGCTGCGCGCCGCCCAGTTCCACGACCTGGCGCTGAAGGTGGCGGCCGGGATGGCGAAGCTCCCGCTCGTGCCGGCCCCCGGCGGCATCCGCTGGCAGCCGGTCGACGCCCGCGACGTGGCGGCCCGGCTGGTCGAACTGGCGCTGGACGAGCCGGCCGGCCACGTCCCGGACCTGGCCGGCCCGACGGTGTACCCGATGGCCGAGCTGGTCCGCGGCTACCTCAAGGCCCGCGGCAAGAGCCGGCCGATGCTGCCGGTCCGCGTCCCCGGCAAGGTCGGCCGCGCCTACCGGGCGGGTGACAACCTGACCCTCGCGGGCGCCGAGACGGGCCGCCGGACCTGGGAGCAGTTCCTCGCCGAGCGGGTGGGCTGAGCACGTGTCAGGCACAGACCCTAGATTGGCCCCCATGTCGTCCCCGCTGCTCGCCCGCATCCGGGCCACCCCCGCCGTCGCCGACTTCCTGCTCTGGCCCGGCGACTTCGACCTCGACCACCGCGGCCACTGCGAGGAGGTCGTGCTGGCCTCCGGCGAGCCGCTGCAGCCGATCGCCGGGGACGGCGGCGGCGGGACGTACTTCCTCTGCGGCGAGGGCGGCGACGAGCGGCCGGTGCTCTACGCCGACTCCGAGGGCGGCGCGGCGGTGGTGGCGGTCGGCCTGCCGGAGCTGGTCCGGCTGCTGCTCACCGTCCCCTGGTGGCGGGACTGCCCGGGCTGCACGGCGGAGGAGAGCGCCGAGGCGGCCGAGGAGTACCGGGAGGACGAGCCCACGCTGGCGGACGACCGCGATGCGGCGGCGGCCGCCCTCGGGATCGAACTGCCCACCGAGGCCGAGGCGTTGGCCCGGCTGTACGAGGTGGCGACCGGGCCGGGGCGGGGCGTCGTCCTGCTCAACGCGGTGGAGGGGACGCGGTACCGGGCGCTGATCGGGCCGCGCTGACCGCCGCCTGCGCGGCCTGCGGCCCGCCCACGTCTGCGGCCCGCCCACGCCTGCGCCTGCCCGCCTGCGCCTGCCCGGCCTACGCCTTCGCGGCCGTCAGCACGGCCTCGGTGGTGACCACCTTGGCGAACCGCATCGCGTGCAGCACCGTCGAGGTGGCGCGGGCGAGTTCGGCGGCGGGGACGGTCACGCCGTCGGGGCCGGTCATGTCGAAGGCGTGCATCGCGTCGGCCGGGAAGATCGCGTCGTAGCCGAGGTTGCCGGCCATCCGGGCGGTGGTCTCGTTGCACACGTTGGTGATGATCCCGACGATCACGACCTGCCGGGCGCCCCGCGCCTGGAGCCACTCGTGCAGGTCCGGGGTGCCGTAGAAGGCGCTGTTGACGGTCTTGGTGATGTGCAGGTCCGGCTTGACGGCCGCCACGAAGTCCTTCAGCTCGTACCCCGGGGTGCCGACCACCAGCGGGCCGGCCGCGGAGGCGTGCTGCACCGTCACGATCGGCCGCCCGGTGGTCTCCCAGGCCGTGATCAACTCGCCGATCCGCTGCTCGGCCTCGGGGTTGTCGCGCTCGCCCCAGAACGCGTAGTCCTCGAAGCCCTTCTGGACGTCGATGACGACCAGGACGGCGTCGGAGTCGAGGGTGAGCGGGGCGTCGAATGCACTGGTGTTCGTCATGTGTCCATCCTGCGGCGGCCGGGAGGCCGGCCGTGATAGGCGCTGCCGCCACCCATCGATACGATCCTGCCATGCGAACGGTGGGTTGCCTGATCTTCGACGGGGTACGGGCGTTCGACTACGCGGTGATCGGTGAGGTGTGGGCGAACCGGGTCGCCAGGCCCGGACTGCCCGCCTTCGAGCTGCGGGTCTGCGGGCCGGAGGGGGCACGGGTGCGGCTCGGCGGCGGCCTGGAACGGGTGCCGGACGCCGGGCTGGACGCGCTGGCGGACTGCGACGTGGTCGTCGTGCCGGGCATGGAGGGCGTGCGCGAGCAGCGGGACCCGGCCGTGCTCGACGCGCTGCGCGCCGCACACGCGCAGGGCGTCACCGTCGCCTCGCTCTGCGCGGGCGCCTTCGTGCTCGCCGAGGCCGGCCTGCTGGACGGCCGGACCGCCACCACCCACTGGGCGCTCGCCGCCGAACTCGCCCGCCGACACCCGGCGGTGGACGTTCGGCCGGAGGTGCTGTTCACCGGCGAGGAGGGGATCTGGACCTCCGCCGGGGTGGCGGCCGGCATCGACCTCTGCCTGCACCTGGTCCGCGCCGCGCACGGCCAGCAGGCCGCCGCCGTCATCGCCCGCGCCATGGTCACCGCACCGTTCCGCACCGGCGGCCAGGCCCAGTTCATCCCGTCCCCCGTCCCCGAGGACGCCGTGGACGACCCGCTGGCGCGCGCCCGGGCGGAGATCCTGGCCGCGCTCGACACCCCGTGGACGGTCCGCCGGATGGCCGGGGTGGCGGTGATGTCGGAGCGCTCCTTCGCCCGCCGCTTCGTGGAGGCGACCGGCACCACGCCGCTGCGCTGGCTGCTGGAACAGCGGGTGCTCGCGGCGCAGCGGCTGCTGGAGGAGACGGACCTGCCGGTGGACGCCGTCGCCGTCCGTTGCGGCTTCGGCTCGGCGGTGTCGCTGCGGCCCGCCTTCGTCTCCCGGGTGGGGGTGGCACCGCGCGAGTACCGGCGGGCGTTCCGGGGGCGGGAGGCCGGTCAGGGCGCGCCGGCCGTGCCCTGACGGGTGTCGCCGGACCGCCCGATCCGGGCGGCGAGCCCGTCCAGCAGGTTGGCCAGGCCGAACTCGAACAGGGCGTCCAGGTCCAGGTCGTAGCCGTCCGTCAGTCCGGCCATCAGCCGGGCGAAGGCGGGGAAGCGGCCCGAGGCGACGAGCTCGTCGAGGGCGGAGCTCCTGGTGTCCATCCACTCGTCCTCGGTGATGCCGGTGGCGGCCTGGGCATGCGCCTCGCGCTCCAGGTTGACCGCGATGCCCTCGATGTAGCTGTACAGCAGCACGTGGGTGTCCAGCACGGTCACGGCGTCCAGGCCGTGGCCCTCCAGCGCGGCGAGCGCCCACTCGGCGTGCGTCATCAGGTTGGGCAGCACCAGTGGCCGGGTGACCGGGCTGAGCTGGGCCAGCCACGGGTGGCGGCGGAACAGCGCCCACAGCGTGCGGGCGCCCAGCTCCAGCCGGGCCCGCCAGCCGGCGGGCGGCTCGGCGGGGTAGGCCGCCTCGCCGAAGGCCGCGTCGGCGGTCAGCAGCACGAGCTCCTCCTTGCTGGTGACGTACCGGTAGGTGGCCATCGCGGAGACGCCGAGCCGGGCCGCGACGGCGCGCATCGAGAGGGCGCCCAGCCCCTCGGCGTCGGCCAGTTCCAGCGCGGCGCGGACGATCCGCTCGCGGGTCAACTCGCCGTCGGTGGCGGCGGGTTCGCGGGGGCGGCCGGGTGCCGGGGTGGCGTCGGCGGCCTTGACGCC
>NZ_JBEYVJ010000186.1:0-13857 GCF_040643935.1 Kitasatospora sp. NPDC047058
GGAATGAGCGGCACCAACGTCCACATCATCCTGGAGGAGGCCCCGGCCGCGGACGGTCTCCGACGCGCCCGGCACCGCCGTCCGGGGCTGCTCGTCCCGGAACAGCGGACCGCTCAGCCGCCCGGCCGCCCGGGCCGGCCCCTCGGCGGGGGCCGGCCCGGGGTCGGCCGGTACGGGAGGCATGACCTGAGTCTCCTCCGCGTCACCGCCCCAGTACACCGGGGGCTGCTGCGAGTGACCCGTTCGGTGGCCGGGGTCACCCGCAGCGGTGCCCGTCGCCGGCTGCTGGTACGCCGGCTGCACGGGGTGGTACGGGGGGTGCGACTGCTGGGGCTGCGGCTGCCGCGCCTGGTACTGCGGGTACTGCTCGTCGGATGGGCCCCAATAGCCAGGGGCGTCAGGGGCATCGTTCATCAGACTTCGAGCAGCTCGGCTTCCTTGTGCTTCAGCAGCTCGTCGACGCTGGCCACGTACTTGGCCGTGGTGTCGTCGAGCTCCTTCTCCGCACGGCGGCCGTCGTCCTCACCGATCTCGCCGTCCTTGACCAGCTTGTCGATGGCGTCCTTGGCCTTGCGGCGCACGGAGCGGATCGAGACCTTGGCGTCCTCGCCCTTGCCGCGGGCGACCTTGATGTACTCGCGACGGCGCTCCTCGGTCAGCTCCGGCAGCACCACCCGGATGATGGAGCCGTCGTTGCTCGGGTTGACGCCCAGGTCGGAGTCGCGGATCGCCTGCTCGATGGCCTTCAGCGCGGTCTTGTCGAACGGCGAGACGACCGCCATCCGCGGCTCCGGCACGGAGAAGGAGGCCAGCTGGTTGATCGGCGTCACGGCGCCGTAGTACTCGGCCACGATCTTGGCGAACATCGCCGGGTGGGCGCGGCCGGTGCGGATGGCGGCGAAGTCGTTCTTGGCGACCTCGACGGCCTTCTCCATCTTCTCCTCGGCCTCGAGGAGGGTCTCTTCGATCACTGTGTACTCCCTGTCCGGTTCATCTGCTGGTGTCCCGACCGGTGTCGGCGTCGAAGCCGGTCGCGGTGTGGAGGGCGCCGGTCGCGGCGCTGCCCTCCGGTACGGCTGAGTGCTGCTCAGGCCCGGACAGAATCCTGGCTGATGAGTGTGCCGATCTTCTCACTCTTCACCGCACGCGCGATATTGCCCTCCGCCAGCAGCTCGAAGACCAGCATCGGGAGGTTGTTGTCCTTGCACAGCGTGATCGCGGTGAGGTCGGCGACCTTCAGGTCGCGGGCGATGACCTCGGAGTACTCCAGCGCGTCGAACTTGACCGCGTCCGGGTTGGTCCGGGGGTCGGAGTCGTAGACCCCGTCCACGCCGTTCTTGCCCATCAGCAGCACGTCGGCGTGGATCTCCAGCGCGCGCTGGACGGCCGTGGTGTCGGTGGAGAAGTACGGCATGCCCATACCCGCTCCGAAGATCACCACGCGGCCCTTCTCCAGGTGCCGGACGGCGCGCAGCGGCAGGTACGGCTCGGCGACCTGGCCCATCGTGATGGCGGTCTGGACCCGGGTCTCGATGCCCTCCTTGACCAGGAAGTCCTGCAGCGCGAGGCAGTTCATCACGGTGCCGAGCATGCCCATGTAGTCGGAGCGGGCCCGGTCCATGCCGCGGACCTGCAGCTCGGCGCCGCGGAAGAAGTTGCCGCCGCCGATGACCACCGCTACCTCGGTACCGGCGCGGACGACGGTCGCGATCTCGCGGGCGATCGCGTGCACGACGTCCGGGTCGACGCCGAGCCCGCCGCCACCGGCGAAGGCCTCACCGGACAGCTTCAGCAGCACCCGGCGGCGAGAGCCGTCCTGGGGGTCCTGCGCGGTCTCCTGCGTCTCCTGCATGGACTTCTCCTTCTACACCTACTGGTTCACAGACGCCGGGGTGCGGATCCCAGGCCTGCGCGTACACGCGAGGAGGCCACTGCCGCGGGAACCGGTTCGGTGTCCTGCACGGCAATGGCCTCCTCGTCGTTCATGGTGCCGACGCGGCCCGCCCGTAGACGGATGACGCTGGGGTGAGCCCGTTCGGCGCGTCCCTCCCGCCCTGGTCAGCGGGCGGGGGCGGTTCCCAGCCTAAGCGTGCCGGGAGTCCGGTGGAACGTGGCTCAGGCGCCGACGCGGAAGCGGGCGAAGCGCTTGAGGGCGACGCCGTTCTCCTCGAGGACCTTGGCGACGGACTTCTTGTTGTCCTTCGCGAAGGCCTGCTCCAGGACGGAGTTCTCCTTCACGAAGCCGGTGACGCGACCCTCGACGATCTTCGGCAGGGCGGCCTCCGGCTTGCCCTCCTCGCGAGCGGTGGCCTCGGCGACGCGGCGCTCGTTCTCGAGGTCCTCGGCCGGGATGTCCTCGCGGGACAGGTACTTCGGCGCGAAGGCGGCGATGTGCTGCGCGACGTCCTTGGCGACCTCGGCGTTCTCCTTGTCCAGCTCGACCAGGACGCCGACGGCCGGCGGCAGGTCGGGGCTGGTCTTGTGCAGGTAGACCGCGACGAAGCCGTCACCGTCGAACTGGGCGAAGCGACGGAAGACGATCTTCTCGCCCAGGGTCGCGTTGGCCTCGTCCACGAACTGCTGGACGGTCTTGCCGGCCTCGATCTCGGAAGCCAGGGCGGCGTCCAGGTCGGCCGGGGCGGTCTTCGCGACGTGCGCGGCGATCGCGTCGGCGACCTGCACGAAGTTGTCACCCTTGGCGACGAAGTCGGTCTCGCAGTTCAGCTCGACCAGAACGCCGGACTTCTTGTCCTCGGCGATCAGCGCGGCGACGGCGCCGTTGGAGGCGTCGCGGCCCTCGCGCTTGGCAACGCCCTTCTGGCCCTTGATGCGCAGGAGCTCGACGGCCTTCTCGACGTTGCCCTCGGCCTCGTCCAGGGCCTTCTTGCAGTCCATCATGCCGGCGCCGGTGAGCTCACGGAGCTTCTTGACGTCCGCGGCGGTGAAGTTCGCCATGGTGTGAATCTCTTCTCGCGTCTCGCGTGTCTGCGTGGGGTTGCGCCGGGACCGCTGGTTCGGTCCCGGCGCGGGAGAGAGGGGCACCAACCGGTGTCGTACCGGCGGGTGCCCCTCACCCTTGGTACGTCAGGCCTGCTCGGCCGGAGCCTCGGCAGCGGGGGCCTCGGCGGCGGGAGCCTCGGCGGGGGCCTCGGCGGCGGGAGCCTCCTCGGCCTTCTTCTCGCCCTCGAGGATGTCCTTCTCCCAGTCGGCCAGCGGCTGGTCGGCGCCCGGCTCGGCCTTCGCGTCGCCCTTGGCGACACCCGCGCGGGACTTGAGGCCCTCGGCGACGGCGTCGGCGATCACACGGGTCAGCAGGGTGACGGAGCGGATCGCGTCGTCGTTGCCCGGGATCTTGTAGTCGACCTCGTCGGGGTCGCAGTTGGTGTCGAGGATGGCGACGACCGGGATGTTGAGCTTCCGGGCCTCGCCGACCGCGATGTGCTCCTTCTTGGTGTCCACGATCCAGACAGCGCTGGGAACGCGCTGCATGTCGCGGATACCGCCGAGGGTCTTCTCCAGCTTGTCGTGCTCGCGCTGGAGGACCAGGAGCTCCTTCTTGGTGAGGCCGGAGCCGGCCACGTCCGAGAAGTCCAGCTCGCCGAGCTCCTTGAGGCGCTGCAGGCGCTTGTAGACGGTCGAGAAGTTGGTCAGCATGCCGCCGAGCCAGCGCTGGTTCACGTAGGGCATGCCCACGCGGGTGGCCTGCTCGGCGATGGCCTCCTGGGCCTGCTTCTTCGTGCCGACGAAGAGGACGCTGCCGCCGTGGGCAACGGTCTCCTTGATGAACTCGAAGGCGCGGTCGATGTAGTTCAGCGACTGCAGGAGGTCGATGATGTAGATGCCGTTGCGCTCCGTGATGATGAAGCGCTTCATCTTCGGGTTCCAGCGGCGGGTCTGGTGACCGAAGTGGACGCCGCTCTCCAGCAGCTCCCGCATCGTGACGACGGCCATAGCCGTACTCCTAAGGTGTTGCGCCCGGCTCTGGCGCAGCGACGTCGTGGTTCGCGCGGTGGCGCTCCCCGCTCGGGCGTCTGCGTACGGCCGGGTCAGGCTCGGTTTTGTCCGTGGCGGCCAGGTGACAGCCACGCCTGACGCCCCGAACGTGCCGAGCCGCTTGTGCCCGAGCGGTCCGGGGACCGGGTCGGGCTCGGCGGACCGAGCGGCACTCGCACCTGGCGGGGGCGGCGGCTGAGCCGCATCCGTCCACCGGTGGCGGGGCGTGCGAAGTCGACCCGGCGGACCGGGTCGCGTGTGAAGTGTACGGGAAGCGCCGAGCGGCGGGCGACTCCAGCGGGACGGGTGGGCTGCGGGTGGCCCGCGTGGGGCGGTGCGCAGGGGGGGCTGAGGGTGGTGGGCAGGGGGGCTGGAGATTGGGGGTGGTGGGCAGGGGGGCTGGGGGTGGTGGGCAGGGGGGCTGGGGGTTGGGGACCGAGGGAGAGGCGGCCGTTCGGGGGACGCCGGTTGTCCACAGGGGCGGGTTGTCCACAGGACACGGGGACGGGCTGGTGGGGGTGGCGGAACGCGGAGAGCCTCGGGCGCATGACTACTCCTGCCGTTGCCGCCGACGTCGCCGGTACTCCCGGCTTCCCCGCTTCCGCTTGCGCTTCCGCTCCGGCGGGTGCGTCCGGTGCCGGTCCGGCGGGTGCCTCCGGTGCCGGTCCGGTCGCGTCGCCGGTGCCGCCAGGGCCCGGGCACGACCGCCGGGTGGTGCTGCTGGCGCTGTTGGTGCTGATGACGCTGCTGCTGGTCACTCTGCCGGGCCCGGTGGGGCACGCGGAGGCAGGGCGTCGTTCCGCGGGTGGGGGTGGGGAGGGGACGAGGAGCGGCTCGGGGAGCGGTTCCGGCGGCTCGGCCGGCGGCGGGGCCGGGAGCGGGACCGGGAGCGGGACCGGGACCGGGAGCGGGACCGGGAGCGGGACCGGGAGCGGGACCGGGAGCGGGAGCGGGACCGGGAGCGGGAGCGGGACCGGGAGCGGGACCGGCCCCGATTCCGGTCGGGCGTGGCCGGTGGGCGGGCCCGGTGCATTGCTCGCGCGGTTCGAAGCGCCGCCCAAGCCGTGGGCCGCCGGGCACCGGGGCGTCGACCTGGCCGCGGCCGCCGGTGCGGAGATCCGCTCGGCCGCCCCCGGTGTGGTCACCTTCTCCGGCCTGGTGGCCGGGCGCCCGGTGGTCACCGTCACGCACCCCGCGTCCGGCACTCCCCCGCTGCGGACCACCTATCTGCCCGTCGCCGGCAGCGTCACCGTGGGCACCACGGTCGCGGCCGGTCAGGTGATCGGACGGCTCTCACCCGGCACCGGCCACTGCGCGGGACGCGACTGCCTCCACTGGGGGCTGCTCCGCGGCGAGCGCTACCTCGACCCGCCGGCCCTGTTCGGTGCGGGCGCCGCGCGGCTGCTGCCACTCGGCCGGGACCGGTGAATCCCCTCCCCCGGTCCTTTCCGCACGCCTCCCCCGGCCTCGCTCTTCTCCGCCCGGCTCCTGTCGAGGCTCAGGTCCTGTCGAGGCTCAGCTCCTGCCGAGTCCGTGCAGGGCCAGGGCGACGGCGGCGTCCGCGATCACGTCCGGTTCCTCGGCCCGGCCTGCGCCGGCGCGCTGCTCGGCCTGCCGGACGGCGGCCTCCACGATCCCCTGGAGCAGTGCCGCCGCCAGCCGGGGCTGCTCGTGGCCGAGGTCCTCCAGGGCCTGGACCACCAGGCCCACCAGCTTCCCGTGCGCCGCCCGGATGCGCTCGCGTGCCGCCTCGTCCAGCTCCAGCGCCGAGATCGCCGCCACCGCCCGGTGGCGCGGGTCCCCGGCGAGCGCGAGCTGGCCCCGGATGTACGCCTCGACGCGGCCGGCCGCGGTGTCGCAGCTCTCCATCCCGGCCTCGATCTCGGCCGCCCAGAGCGGGAAGTCGACCTCGCAGAGCACCTCGACCACTGCGGCCCGGGAGCGGAAGTACTCGTAGACCGAGGAGCGGGCCAGCCCGGTGCGCGCCGCGAGCGCGGGGAAGGTCAGGGCCTCCATGCCTCCTTCGGTGAGGAGGCTGCGGGCAGCGTCGAGGAGGGCTGCCCGCTGCAGCTGGCGATGCTCGGCCACGGTGGCCGCTCGGATCTTCGGCACCCTCCCACTGTACGGAGCCCTACACGCGGCCGGTACGGCGCCGCGCCTCGCCCGTGCCCTACCGGATGTCGGACAGCTTGGCGCGCAGTTGCAGGACCGACTTGGTGTGGATCTGGCTGACCCGGCTCTCCGTAACCCCGAGGACCTGACCGATCTCGGCGAGGGTCAGCCCCTCGTAGTAGTAGAGCGTCACCACCGTCTTCTCCCGCTCCGGGAGTGTGTTGACCGCCTGGGCCAGCAGCCGGCGCAGCTCCCGGTCCTCGGCCACCTCGACCGGGTTGTCCGCGCCGTGGTCCTCCAGGGTGTCCACCAGGCTCAGCCGGTCCCCGCCCTCACCGGCCGGGTGGAGCAACTCGTCGAGCGCCACCACGTTCGCGAGGGAGAGCTGACTGAAGATCGCGTGCAGGTCCTCGGTCGCGATGCCCATCTCGGCCGCGACCTCGGGGTCGTGCGGCGTCCGGCGCAGCCTGGCCTCCAGGGTCGCGTACGTCCGCTCGACGGCCTTGGCCTTCTGCCGCACCGAGCGCGGGATCCAGTCCAGCGCGCGGAGCTCGTCGATGATCGCGCCGCGGATCCGGCTGATCGCGTACGTCTCGAACTTGATGGCACGGTCGATGTCGAACTTCTCGATCGCGTCGATCAGCCCGAACACGCCGGAGGAGACGAAGTCGGCCTGCTCGACGTTGGAGGGCAGACCGACTCCTACCCGGCCCGCGACGTATTTGACGAGGGGTGAGTAGTGCAGGATCAGCTGCTCCCGCAGCCGCTGGTCACCCGTCTCCTTGTAGGCGCGCCAGAGCGCTTCGAGCGCGGTGCGTTCGGGGCCGCCCGACTCCCGCCGGGCCGCGGGCGCCGTCGACCGACCCCGTCCGGGGCCGGTGGCGGCCAGCGCCGCGCCGATGGCGATCAGGACGAACGGGTACTCGTACCCGTCGTGCTGCACCCACAGGCCGTGGGGCCACTTGACCGTCAGGGCGACGGTCATCACCCCCATGACGCCCGCGCCGGCCAGCGGGGTGAGCAGGCCGAGGGCCAGCATCAGCCCGGCGCCACCTCACGCTGCTCAGCGCCGACTACTTCACCGTGCCCGAGGCCGACATCCCGCACATCGAGTCCGTCCTCACCGTCGTCGGCGGACGCATCGTCCACGCCGCCCAGGAGCACCAGGGCCTGGCCCCGGAGCTGCCCGCGGTGACGCCCTCCTGGAGCCCGGTCACCCGGTTCGGCGGCTACCACGCCACCCCCGCACCCGGCCCGGCCGGCGTCCACCAGGCCGAAGGCGTCCTGGAGGCCGTGGCCGCCTCCGGCGAACAGCACGCCTGGCGCGCGGCCCGCGGCCTCGCCCGCCCCGGGCAGCCCCAGGTGCCGCTGGACCCCTGCTTCTTCTGAGGTCCGCCGCATCCGACCGGGGGCGCCGCCCCGTTCCAGCGGCGCCCGCCCGCATCCCCCCTGATCCTGGAGGCCGCGCTGTACGGCGCCGCCGCCGTGGTCGTCCTCACCCGCGGCGCCGACGGGTCCGCGCAGTACGCCGTCATCGCCCTGCTCGCCCTGGCGATGGGCCTGCGCAACGGCACCGTCCGCGGTCTCGCCGTGCCGGACCTCACCACCACCGTGCTCACCCTCACCCTCACCGGCCTGGCCGCCGAGTCCCGCCTGGCCGGCGGCACCGCCCCCCGCCAGCGCAGGAAGCTCCTCTCCGTCGCCACCATGCTCGCCGGCGCCGCCCCGGGCGCGGTCCTGGTCCTGCACGGGCGGACCGCCTGGGCCCTGGCGGCCGGCGCGGCCGCGGTCGGCCTCACCGTCCTGCTCTACCGCGAGTGACCGGACGTGCCGGCCGAGTGTCGGCCCGGCCGGGACGGGCCCGGGGGCCTGGCATGATCGGGGGATGGTTGAACGTGTGATCGGGGCCTGCGACGGCGCGGCCAAGGGTAATCCGGGGCCGGCGGGGTGGGCCTTCGTGGTGGCGGACGGGGACGGGGTTCCGCAGCGCTGGCAGGCCGGGCCGCTCGGGCGCAACACCAACAACGTCGGTGAACTCACGGCCTTGCAGCAGCTGCTGCTCGCGACGGATCCGGCGGTGCCCCTGGAGGTGCGGCTCGACAGCACGTACACCCGGGACGCGGTGACCAAGTGGCTGGCCGGGTGGAAGCGCAACGGCTGGAAGACCGCCGCGGGGAAGCCGGTGGCCAACCAGGAGCTGATCCAGGCGATCGACGGGCTCCTGGAGGGGCGGGAGGTCACGTTCGTGTACGTGCCCGCGCACCAGGTGGACGGTGATCCGCTGAACGCCATTGCGGACAAGGCGGCCAGCGACGCCGCCCGCAGCCAGGAGGCCGCCGGCGGGACCGCGGCGGACCTTCCGGTGCCGGAGCCGGCCCCGAGCGCTGCGCCGCGGGTCCGGCGGGCGTCGTCCTCGTCGTCCTCGGCTTCGCCCTCGAAGTCGGCGTCGTCGTCGAAGCGGAGTTCTGTGGGCGGGTCGCGGACGCTGGCCGCGCGCTATCCCGGGACGTGTCCGTGCGCCCGGCCGTACGCCAAGGGCGACACGATCACCAAGGTGGGCAGCAGCTGGGGGCACCCGCAGTGCGTGGCGGCCCACGCCTGAAGCCCTGGTCTTCCGCACGCCGGAACCGGCCCGGCCTCGACGGGCCGGGCCGGTTCTGTGCCGGGGTGCGTCAGGCGGCCTGCGGCGCGGGGGCGACGACGCAGGCGGTGACGCTCAGGTCGGCGGGGCAGGGGGTGATCGAGACGACCTGGAGGCCGGCGGCGGCGGCTTCGCTGCGCATGTCGGCCTCGGTGCGCTCGCGGGCCTTGGACTCGCCGACGACCATCTTGATGACGTTGCGGAAGGCGGCGCCCGAGTCGTGCTCGGCCAGGGGGTCGATGACCAGGAGCGTCGGGGCGCCCTCGGGGGCGGTGGTGGCGCTCATCGCGCGGCGGATGTTGCCGAGGATCTCGACGCCGCTCTCCGAACTCCAGTCGTGGAGGACGTTCTTGAGGATGTAGAGGTCCCCGCCCGCGGGGACCTCGCGGAGGATGTCGGCGGCCTGGAAGGAGAGCCGCGCGACGAGGTCGTCGTCACCGGAGGCGCGGAGGTCCTCCTCCGCCCGGCGGCAGGTGTCCGGGCGGTCCACGCAGATGCCCTTGAGGTGCGGGTGGGCCGTGAGGATGGCCTTGAGGAGGGTGCCGTTCCCGCCGCCGACGTCGATGACGGTGCGGACGTTCTCGAACGGGACGTGCTCCGCCAGGACGGCGCCGATCGGGCGGGCCCAGTCCTGCATGGCGAGGTCGAAGATCCGGGCGGCCTCGGGGTCCTTGTCCAGGTACTCGTAGAGCGGGACGCCGAACGCGTGGGGCATGACCGAGGTGCCGGTCCGCACGGCCTCCGTGAGCCCGCCGGCGGCGGCCTGGGCGTAGAGGCCGCAGAGCAGCGCGGTCAGGTAGCGCATCGAGTCGGGGTGGTCGGTCCGGAGCAGCTCGGACTGGGGGGAGTTGGTGTAGCGGCCGTCCTCGTCCTTCGCGAAGACCCCCAGCGCGGTCAGGGCCGTCATGAGGGACACGAGCGCGTCGTGGTCCGCACCGACGGCCTCGGCCAGGTCGGCGGGCGTGGCCGGCCCGTCCGCGAGGGCGTCGGCGATGCCCAGGCGTGCCGCGGCGCCGACCGTGGCGGAGGTGAAGGACCCCATGACAAGACTCACCAGCGACGTTTCCATGGATCCGTGCACTTCCTCAGCTTCGATGGCGGGTTGCGGATGACGGTTCGTCCGGCCGACGGTAGTGGGAGCCCCGGCTTTGCGTCGCGTCGTTCAACTGCCGTGCGGCGGAAGGGGAGTTCGCGGGGCCGTTCCGGCCCGGTGGCGCTACGGGATCCGTTCGTGCGCGCGGGGGCCGCCAGTTGAACAGCGCCGGATGTCCCGTTTGCGGCCGGGGAGCAATCCGGTGTCATGTACCGTCGATTATCGTCGATTGGACGTGGCGCTCCCAGAGGAAGATCAGGCTGGAGACATGACGGATGACAGGTCGTCAAGCAGTCAGGGTGCCGGGGACGTGTCCGCGGGGGACATCAGGGCTTCGCACGCCGACCGGGACGAGGTCGTCGAGATCCTCCGCGACGCCGCGGCGGACGGCCGGCTCACGGCCGAGGAGCTCGACGACCGCCTCGCGCTGGCACTGAACGCCCGCACCTTCGGCGAACTGGCCCTGCTGACCCGCGACCTGCCGGTCGCGCCGCTCCCCGCTCCCGCGCCCGTTCCCCGCGCCGAGCCCGTCCGGCCGGGCAAGGACGTGGTGGAGATCAACCAGCGCTTCGGCACGCTGCGGCGGATCGGGCCCTGGGAGGTCCCGCGCCGGCTGGACATCCGGATGCACGGGGGCGACGTGAAGCTCGACTTCACCCAGGCGGTGATCAGCCATGCCACCCTCGACCTCGACGTCTACCTGAGCATCGGCGGCGACCTGATCATGGTGGTCCGGCCGGGCATCGTGGTGGCGACCCACGAGCTGGCCGTGGGCGTCGGCGACCTCAAGGTCCGTGTGCCCAAGCCCGGTTGGAACGAGCCGGTCGAGCTCCGGGTGAACGTGAGCGGCCGGGTCCGCGGCGGTGACGTGGTGGTCAGGTACCCGCGGCGGACGCTCGGGCAGTGGATGCGCGGGGAGAGCGCGCTCTGACGGCCGGGCCGGACGGTGGTCCGGCGAACGGCGAGGCCCGGGGGAGACGGGCGGAGGGCGGTAAGCAGAGGGCGGTGGACGGCTCGCAGGGGCCGGCCACCGCCCTCCGCGTTTGCGGGCGGGGCCCCTGGGCGGGCCTCTGGACCTGAATAGCGGTCCGTGGTATTCGTTGCTATCCGGTACCCGCGCGGTCCGGCGGATCGAGTGTCTGAATCCTCGATTCCCGTACGTGGTCAAGTGGTTCAAGTGTTCAACTGCCACGTTTGCGCCGCCCATCAGGGGTGGATACGTTCCTGTTGCTGGTGGGCTCGATCATTTGCAGGTATTGAGAAGTCCCGATTGCGTAATTCCCGCGGTAATCCCGCACCGCGGCTGTGCAGATCAGAATTGGCATATCCTCGGCAAGCAGGGGTGGCGGAATTAAATGGCCAACGAAGACAGGCTCCGCGATTATCTGAAGCTCGTGACGGCTAATCTGCGCCAGGTCCGCCGTCGACTGGCTGAGGTCGAGGAACGGAGCCAGGAGCCGATCGCGATCGTCGGCATGGGTTGCCGCTTCCCCGGTGGGGTGCAGAACCCGGAGGAGCTGTGGCGGCTCCTCTCCGACGGGTCCGACGCGATCGGCCCGTTCCCGCAGGACCGCGGCTGGGACCTCGAGAACCTCTACGACCCGGACCCCGACCACCCGGGCACCTCGTACGCGCGCCACGGCGGATTCATGTACGACGCCACCGAGTTCGACGCGGGCTTCTTCGGCATCAGCCCGCGCGAGGCGGTCACGATGGACCCGCAGCAGCGCCTGCTGCTGGAGGTGTCCTGGGAGGCGCTGGAGCAGGCGGGCATCGACGCCGCCTCGCTGCGCGGCAGCCGGACCGGCGTGTTCGCCGGCGCCTACAGCCAGGGCTACGGCACCGACCCGGCGGCGCAGAGCGGAGGGTCGGAGGGCCACCTGCTCACCGGCATCGCGACCAGTGTCACCTCGGGCCGCGTGGCGTTCACCCTCGGCCTGGAGGGCCCGGCCGTCACCATCGACACCGCCTGCTCGTCCTCCCTGGTCGCGCTGCACCTGGCCGCCCAGTCGCTGCGCTCCGGCGAGTGCTCGATGGCCCTGGTCGGCGGCGCGACGGTGATCTCCAGCCCGTCCGTCTTCGTGGGCTTCTCCCGCCAGCGCGGCACCTCGGTGGACGGGCGCTGCAAGTCCTTCGCCGCGGCCGCGGACGGCTCCGGCTGGGCCGAGGGCGTCGGCGTCCTCGTGGTGGAGCGGCTGTCGGACGCGCGCCGCAACGGGCACCGGATCCTGGCCGTGATGCGCGGTTCGGCGGTCAACCAGGACGGTGCCTCCAACGGTCTGACCGCGCCCAACGGTCCGTCGCAGCAGCGGGTGATCCGGGCGGCGCTGGCGAACGCCGGGGTCCGGGCCGACGAGATCGACGCGGTGGAGGCGCACGGGTCGGCCACCACGCTCGGGGACCCGATCGAGGCCGAGGCGCTGCTGGCGACGTACGGCCAGGAGCGCGCCGGGGGACGGCCGTTGTGGCTGGGCTCGGTGAAGTCGAACATCGGGCACACGCAGGCGGCCGCCGGTGTGGCCGGTGTGATGAAGATGGTGCTGGCGCTGCAGAACGAGCAGCTGCCGGCCACGCTCCACGCGGACGAGCCGACCCCGCACGTGGAGTGGGCGGCCGGCGACGTCAAGCTGCTGAACGAGGCGGCGGCATGGCCCACCGGGGAGCACGTGCGCCGCGCCGGTGTGTCGTCGTTCGGAATGAGCGGCACCAACGTCCACATCATCCTGGAGGAGGCCCCGGCCGCGGACGACGAGTCCGCTGCGGACGAGCCCGCCGGTGAGGGGACGGACGAGGAGACGGGCGAGGCTCCGGCCGCCGAGGTCGAGGCGGCTCCGGCCGCTCCCGCGGTGCTGGAGCAGGACGGGTCGGCCGCGTGGCTGCTGTCGAGCCGGTCGGCGGAGGGGCTGACGGCGCAGGCGGCGCGGCTGCGGGACTGGATTTCGGGACGGCCGGGGTCGACGCCGGAGGATGTCGCCTGGTCGCTGGCGGCGACGCGCTCGGC
The DNA here is from genome assembly GCF_040643935.1 of Kitasatospora sp. NPDC047058. Taxonomy (NCBI): domain Bacteria; kingdom Bacillati; phylum Actinomycetota; class Actinomycetes; order Kitasatosporales; family Streptomycetaceae; genus Kitasatospora; species Kitasatospora sp. NPDC047058. The sequence continues at coordinate 12,841 of NZ_JBEYVJ010000186.1, forward strand.
CTTCGAGCACCGGGCCGTGGTGGTCGGTGGTGGCCGTGAGGAGCTGCTGTCGGGGCTGGGTGGTTTGGCCTTCGGGACGCGTTCTGCTTCCGTGGTGTCGGGTGTGGCCCGGACCGGGGGCCGGAGGGCGTTCGTGTTCGCGGGTCAGGGTGCGCAGTGGGTCGGCATGGGCCGTGAGCTGGCGCAGGTCAGTCCGGTGTTCGCGGCGCGGTTGGCGGAGTGTGAGGCGGCGTTGGCGCCGCATGTGCCGTGGAGTCTGTCCGGGGTGTTGGCCGGGGCCGAGGGTGCTCCCGTGCTGGAGGCCGCGGACATCGTGCAGCCGGTGATGTGGGCCGTGATGGTGTCGCTGGCTGCGGTGTGGGAGGCCGCCGGTGTCACGCCGGACGCCGTCCTGGGCCACTCGCAGGGTGAGATCGCGGCGGCGACGGTGGCGGGGATGCTGTCGCTGGAGGACGGTGCCCGTGTGGTCGCCGTTCGGGCGCGGGCGCTGTCGAGCCTGCAGCTTCAGGGTTCGATGCTGTCGGTGGTGATGCCGTATGCGTCGGTGCGGGAGATCGTCGAGGGCTGGGGCGAGCGGCTGTCGATCGCCGCGGTCAACGGCCCGGCGGCGGTGGTCGTGTCGGGCGAGGCGGAAGCGCTGGCGGAGTTCGAGCGTGAGCTGGCCTCGCGGAAGGTGATGCGCTGGCGGGTGCCGGTGACGGACTTCGTGGCGCACTCGCCGGCGGTGGAGCCCCTGGAGGCGGTCCTCGCAGAGGAGTTGGCCGGGATCGCGCCGCAGGCGGGCCGGGTGCCGATGATCTCCACGGTGACCGGTGAGTGGCTGACCGGCCCCGAGGCCGATGCCGGCTACTGGTTCGCGAACCTGCGCCGGATGGTGCGTTTCGAGGAGGCCGTCCGCACCCTGCTGGGCGGGGGCTATGGGGCGTTCGTCGAGGTGTCCCCGCATCCGGTGCTGACCGCCTCGGTCACCGAGACGGCCGAGGACGCCGGTATCGCCGATGTCCTGACGGTCGGCAC
>NZ_JBEYVJ010000187.1:0-13856 GCF_040643935.1 Kitasatospora sp. NPDC047058
GGACGCCGTCGGTGTAGGTGACGGTGGTCTGCTCGGCGGTCCGGACGTCGCGGCCCTTGGCGGGGTCGGCGGGCAGGACCTCGACGGCGGTGTCGGTGCGGTCGGCGGCGATGAACTGGAGGCGCCCGGCGGGGACGTCCAGAACGACGGTGATCGGGGCGGTGGTGTCGAAGGTCTGCATCGTGCTCTCCTGAGCTCGCTCGTTGTTTCTGACATTGGAAAAGCTACGTTGCTTTCAACATCCAGGCAACATGCTCGTTGCGCAAAATCCGCATCACTGCAGGTCAGATCAGGGAAATCATTGCAACGACCCTGCTGATTAACGCAACGCCCCGCGGCAGTCCGTTGCAATGATTGAGAGATGAACGCTATGACGGGGGGTCAGGTGCCCCGCTGGACCGTCGAGCGCGTCAAGGCCGCGTCAAGGTCGCGTCAAGACGGGCGGGCGGATGCGGAATGAAGGTCACCTGATCACATAACCTTCGCCCTGCTGCCGACACGGCGGCGCAGGTAGCAGGACGTGAACAGGGGCACAAGGTGAGTTCGTCGAGTGAGGCGCCTTCCTCGCGGGGAAGCAGATTCCGGGCATGGTTGCTGGAGGGCCTGTCCGACATGGCCAAGCAGCACCCGGGCCCGCATGCGCAGGCGCCGGCCGAGCACAAGGGTGCGCGGTGGTGGCGGGTGATGTGCCTGACCGGTCTGGACTACTTCTCGACGCTCGGCTACCAGCCGGGCATCGCCGCCCTGGCGGCCGGCCTGCTGTCACCGGTGGCGACCATCGTCCTGGTGATCGTCACCCTGTTCGGCGCGCTGCCGGTGTACCGGCGGGTGGCCAAGGAGAGCCCGCACGGCGAGGGGTCGATCGCCATGCTGGAACGGCTGCTCTCCTTCTGGCAGGGCAAGCTGTTCGTGCTGGCCCTGCTGGGGTTCGCGGCGACGGACTTCATGATCACCATCACGCTGTCGGCCGCCGACGCGACCGCGCACCTGGTGGAGAACCCGCACCTGAGCAGCGCCCTGTCCGGCAAGCAGGTGCTGATTACGCTGATTCTGGTGGCCCTGCTCGGGGCGGTCTTCCTCAAGGGCTTCGGCGAGGCGATCGGCCTGGCGGTGGCGCTGGTCGGGATCTACCTGGCACTGAACGTGGTCGTGGTGGTGAACGGGCTCTGGCACGTCTTCCAGGCCCCGCAGCTGGTGACCGACTGGTCGGACGCGCTGACCGCCGAGCACGGCAACGTGTTCGCCATGATCGCCGTCGCGCTGGTCGTCTTCCCCAAACTGGCGCTCGGCCTGTCCGGCTTCGAGACCGGCGTCGCCGTGATGCCGCACATCGAGGGCGACCCGGACGACACCGAGGCGAAGCCGACCGGCCGGATCCGCGGCGCCCGCAAGCTGCTCACCACCTCCGCCCTGATCATGAGCGGGTTCCTCATCACCACCAGCTTCATCACCACCCTGCTGATCCCCAAGGAGGCGTTCCAGCCCGGCGGCGAGGCCAACGGCCGGGCGCTCGCCTACCTGGCGCACGAGAACCTCGGCAACACCTTCGGCAGCATCTACGACGTCTCCACCATCGCGATCCTCTGGTTCGCGGGGGCCTCGGCGATGGCGGGCATGCTCAACCTGCTGCCCCGCTACCTGCCCCGGTACGGCATGGCGCCGCACTGGGCGCGGGCGGTGCGGCCGATGGTGATCGTGCTGACGCTGATCGCCTTCCTGGTGACCTGGATATTCGACGCCAGCGTGGACGCCCAGGGCGGCGCGTACGCGACCGGTGTGCTGGTGCTGATCAGCTCCGCCGCGATCGCCGTCACCATCGCGGCCCGCAAGGCCCGGCAGCGCAACTGGACCATCGCCTTCGCCGTCATCTCCGCGGTCTTCCTCTACACCACGGCGATCAACATCGCCGAGCGCCCCGACGGCGTGAAGATCGGCGCCTGCTTCATCGCCGGCATCATCCTGGTCTCGCTGCTCTCCCGGCTCAAGCGGGCCTTCGAGCTGCGCGTCACCGACATCGACTTCGACGAGGCCGCCGAGCGGTTCATCCGCGACTACCGCAACCGCCCGATCCGGCTGATCGCCAACGAGCCGAGCGGCCGGGACCTCGCGGAGTACCAGGCGAAGAAGCGGCAGATCCGGGCGGACAACGACATCCCGGCCGAGGACGACCTGGTCTTCGTCGAGGTCACCGTGCGCGACCCCTCGGAGTTCGAGGCCGCGCTGACCGTCCGCGGCGAGGTGCTGCACGACCGCTACCGGGTGCTCTCCCTGGAGAGCTCCAGCGTGCCGAACGCCCTCGCCGCCCTGCTGCTGAGCGTCCGCGACCGCACCGGACAGCAGCCGCACATCTACTTCGAGTGGACCGAGGGCAACCCGTTCGCCCAGTTCCTGCGGTTCTTCCTGTTCGGCCAGGGCGAGGTGGCCCCCGTCACCCGCGAGGTGCTGCGCGAGGCCGAGCCCGACCGCTCCCGCCGCCCGCGCGTCCACGTCGGATAGCGGCGGGAGCGCGTACCCGGGAACGGAGGAGGTCATGACGCCGCCGCCCCGGAGGCGCGGCTCCGTCAGTCGGTGACCGTCGTGCCCCGCACGGCGGCGAGGAGGTGGTCGCGCGAGGCGGCCACCTCCTCCCGCAGCGCCCGGAGGTCGACGTCCAGGATCCGCCCGGCCCACTTGCGGACCCGGCCGGCGACGAGGACGGCCTCGATGTTCCGGGCGTCCGCGCCCAGGACGACGGTGCCGACGGCGTCGTTCAACGGCATGTTGTTGACCTCCTCCGCCGTGATCATCAACAGGTCGGCCTGCTTGCCGGGAGTCAGTGAACCGGTCACGTCCTCCAGGCCGTTGGTCCGCGCGCCCTGGAGGGTGGCGAAGTCCAGCACGTCCCGGGTGCCGATCCGCGACGGTTCCCGGCCGCTGCCGTGGACGGCCTCGACGGCACGCATCCGCTGGATCGTGTGCAGGGCCCTCATCTGCGTGAACATGTCGCTGGCCAGCGCGACTTCGACGTCGATGCCGAGACCGGGCCGGACCCCCGCCGCCAGCGCCTCGTCCACGGCCGGGACGGCGGTGTCCAGCCCGATCTGGGCGTCGGACGTCGGTGCGAGCGAGATCGTGGTGCCGGTGTCGCCGATGGCGCGCCAGGCGTCGGCGGACAGACCGGTGGCGTGGATCAGGGTGACGTGGGGGCCGAGCAGCCCCTGCGCCTCCCACTCCAGGACCGCCCGGGAGGACGCCGCGCCGAGGACGGCGTCGACGCTCACGCCCACGCCGTACTCCGCCGCCAGCCGCGCCAGGCGCGGGCCGTACGCGAGACCGGGCCCGGCGATCTCGTCGGTCGCCAGCGCGGCCAGCCGGAACGTCAGCAGGTCGCCCCCGTACTCGGCCTTCAGCCGGGCGAGGTCCTCCGGCCACTGCCGGTCCCAGGCGCCGAAGTGCGGGCCCATCGCGGCGTGGACGCCCCGGATCCCGGTGTCGGCCAGGGCCCGGACGGCAGCGTCGGAGTGCGCGGCGGTACGGGAGTTGTGCGAGAAGTCGAGCATCGTGGTGATGCCGGCGTCGAGCGCGGTGAGCGCGGCCAGCCGCGTCCCGGTGTACATGTCCTCGGGGCGGTAGGCCGGCGCGAAGCCGAGCAGCGTGCCGGTCACGTACCCGGCCAGGTCGTCGACGTCCGGCATGATCCGCCGCAACTGGGCCTCCCACGCGTGGCGGTGGGTGTCGACGAAGCCGGGCGCGAGGATCGTGCCGGAGGCGTCGACCACGATCGCGTCGCCGGCGGCCGGCAGGTTGCGGCCGACCGCGGCGACGGTGGCGCCCTCGACGAGCAGGTCCGCCCCGTCCAGGACGCCCAGAGCCGGGTCCATGGTGACCACCGTCGCACCGGTGAACAGGATGCGGCGGTGCGGGTCTCCCGCGCTGCGGCGCAGCCGGTCGAGGACGTCCTGGCGGGCGAAGTCGGCAGTGTTCAAAGGGGGTTCATCCGTTCCACGGCTGGAGGGTGGGGCCGGGCGCCACGACGGCGCCGCCCGGACAGCCTGCGCCGGTCCGGCCACGGCAACCAGGCCGCCGCGCTCCCTGGGTGCGGCGCACCCAGGGAGGACGCTGGGCAAGGCACCGCGGGCGGCCTAACGTCGGGGCATGCACACCGACACCGCCGCGCGGCACCGCACCACCCTGGGGGAGTTCCTCAAGGCGCGCCGCGCGCTGCTGCGCCCCGAGCAGGCCGGGCTGCCCGGCCACGGCCTGCGCCGCGTCCCCGGCCTGCGCCGTGAGGAGGTGGCCCTGCTCGCCGGGGTCAGCACCGACTACTACCTCCGCCTGGAACAGGGGCGTGAACGCAACCCCTCGCAGCAGATCGTCGACGCGCTCGCCCGCGCCCTCCGGCTGGACGACGAGGCCCTCGCCCACCTCCGCCGGCTCGCCCGCCCGGTGGCACGCCGCCGCCCCGCGGGCACCGGGCGGGTCGGGCCGCAGCTGCTGCGCCTGATGAACGGCTGGTCCGGCACACCGGCCCTCGTGGTGAGCGGTGCCCTCGACGTCCTCGCGCTCAACCCGCTCGCCGCCGCCCTGTACAGCGCGTTCGCGCAGCCCCGCAACCTGGTGCGGATGACGTTCCTGGACCCGGCCGCCGACGCGTTCCACCGGGACCGGAGCCGGGCCGCCCGGGCCGCGGTCGCCGCGCTGCGGGAGGCGGCCGGCCGGGACCGGGACGACCCGCGGATCATCGAGCTCGTCGGCGAACTGTCGCTGAAGAGCCGGGCCTTCGCGGAGCTGTGGGCGCGGCACGAGGTCCGTGGCAAGACCGGGGAGGCCAAACTCTTCCACCACCCGCAGGTCGGGGACCTCGACCTGCACTACGAGGCCTTCGCCGTCAGGAGTGCACCGGGGCAGCAGCTCGTCGTCTACCAGGCGGAACCCGGCTCGCCGTCGGCCGACGCGCTCGCCCTGCTCGCCGGCCTCGCCGCGGAGGCCGCCCCGGCCGCGGACGCCGGCACGGTCACCGAGCCCGCCGAGCCCGCGGACGCCTGCACGGTCACCGCAGGGGCCGCCGGCCGTCCGGCATGGAACGCGGTGCGCGGTACGTTGCCGTGAGGGCGAGCGCCGGGCACCCGACCCGGCGGACCGGACGGAGGTGCGCGGTGGCGAGCCGGGAAGAGGCCGTCTGGAGACGGGCGCCGCTCGGGGCCGGCCAGTCCCTCGACCTGCTGACCGCCCGCTTCGACCGGCACGTGTACGCGCCGCACAGCCACGCCGAGTACACCATCGGCGTCTGCGTGGGCGGCCTGGAGGTCATCGACTACCGGGGCGGGCGGCTGCACGTCGGCCCCGGCGAGATCGTGATCCTCGAACCGGGCGAGGTGCACACCGGCGGCCCCGGCACCACCGACGGCTACGCCTACCGCGCCCTGTACGCCCCGCAGTCCCTGCTCGCCGGGGCCGCCGGGGAGCCGTCGCACTTCGCGCAGCCCGTCGTGGACGACCCCGCCCTCGCCGCCGCCCTGCGCACCGCCCACACCGAGCTGAGCGCGCAGCCCGCCGACGCGCTGGAGGCCGAGTCCCGGCTGTCCTGGCTGCTCGGTGCCCTCGCCACCCGGCACGGCTCGGCCCGGCCGGACCGCGACCCGGGGTCCGGCTCCGACCGGATCGCCCGTGCCGTCCGCGACCGGCTCGCCGACGAACTCCTCGCACCGCCCGCCCTCACCGAGCTCGCCGCCGACTTCGGCCTGTCCCGCTACCAGCTGCTCCGCGCCTTCCGCGACACGATGGGCCTGCCGCCGTACGCCTGGCTCGCCCAGCACCGGGTGGCCCGGGCCCGCGTCCTGCTGGAGCACGGGCTGCGGCCGGCCGAGGTCGCCGGGCTGGTCGGCTTCGCGGACCAGGCACACCTGACCCGCTGGTTCCGCCGGGTGCTCGGGGTCACCCCGGCCGCGTACCGCAACAGCGTTCAAGACGGCCTGCGCTGATCCGGGCGATACTGCCGGGATGACTGCACGTGGCTGGTTTCTGTTCGCCCTGATGGGCGTCATCTGGGGCGTCCCGTACCTGATGATCAAGGTGGCGGTGGAGGGCGTGTCCGCGTCGGGCGTCGTCTTCGTGCGCTGTGTGATCGGGGCGGCGCTGCTGCTGCCGTTCGCGCTGCGGCAGGGCGGGTTCGGCGAGGTCCTGCGCCGGCACTGGAAGCCGATGCTGGCCTTCGCCGTGCTGGAGATCCTGCTGCCGTGGCTGACCCTGACGGACGCCGAGCGGCGGCTGTCCAGCTCCACCACGGGCCTGCTGATAGCCGTCGTGCCGATCATCGCCCTGGTGGTGACGCGGGCCGCCGGGCGCTTCCTCGGGGAGGCCGAACAGCTCGGGCCGCGCCGGCTGGCGGGCCTCGGCCTGGGCCTGGCCGGGGTGGCGGTCCTCACCCTGCCGCACCTGTCGGGCGGGGACGCCTGGTCGCTGACCGAGGTGCTGATCACCGCCATCGGCTACGCCACCGCGCCGCTGATCGTCGCCCGGCGCCTCCAGGACGTGCCGACGCTCCAGCTGATCACGCCGTGCCTGCTGCTCGCCGCCGTGGTGTACGCCCCGGCCGCGGCGCTGACCTGGCCCGCGACCGCTCCGTCGGCCCAGGTCTGGGCCTCGCTGGCGGGCCTCGGCGTGGTCTGTACGGCGCTCGCCTTCATCGCCTTCCTGGAGCTGATCCGCGAGGTCGGCCCGAGCCGGTCGGTCGTGATCACCTACCTCAACCCCGCGGTGGCGGTGGCCGCGGGCGTCGTCTTCCTGGGCGAGCCGCTGACGGCCGGCGTGCTGACGGCCTTCGCCCTGATCCTGGCCGGGTCGGTGCTGGCCACCGCCACCCGCTCCGGCCGGCCGGCGGCGCCGCAGGACGCCCCCGTGGCGGATGGTTCGGACCGAACGGACAGCGCGGACCGTACGCCCGCGCGGTGACGGCGGGCCGGACTTCGGGCTCGGCCGGGGCCCCGCCCGTCACCCGTCTCCCGCCCGCCGTCACCCGCCTCCCGCCGTGCGGCGGCGGGCGGGCATCGGTGCGAGGATGGGCACATCGGAGACGAGCAGATGAACCACGGAACGCCCGGAACCCCTGCGGACCCCAGCGGCTCCCCCCAACCCGCCGCCACCGCCGTCCCGGGGGCGATGCCACCGGAGCTCGAACGGGCCGCAGCCGTCGTCGTGGACGCACGTGGTGTGATCGTCGGCTGGTCGGCGGCCGCGGAGGCCCTGCTCGGCTACCCCGTGGACGAGGTCGTCGGCCGGCCGGTGTCGTCCCTGTTCGCCGCCCCGGACCCGCTGCCGTTCAGCGGCCCGGACGCGCCGCCGGTCCCGCCGCCCGCACCGCCGCCGGCCCCGCCACCCGCACCGCAGCCCTGGACCGGTACGGTGTCGGCCCGGCACCGCGACGGGCGGTCGGTGGCCCTCGCGGTGAAGGTGTGGCCGATCGGGGACCGCACCACGGGGGGTGCCGTCGTCCTCGCCTACACCGTCGACGACGTCCCCTGGTGGCAGGTCGACCGCGCCATGCTGGAGCAGGTCCTCGCCCGCTCACCCGTCGGCATCGCCGTCCTCGACACGGAGCTCCGGTACGTCTGGGCCAACGCGGAGCTGGAGCGGCTCGGCGGGGTCGGCCTCGAAGAGCGCCTGGGGCGCACCTTCCACGAGATCCAGCCCCTGATGCACTACGGCCCGGTCGAGGAGGCCATGCGACAGGTCCTGGAGACCGGCCGGCCCGTCCTCGACCGCGAGTTCACCGGGCGGGTGCAGAGCAAGCCGCACCAGGACCACGCCGCGGCCGCCTCGATCTTCCGGATCCAGGACGCCGCGGAGCGGGTCCAGGGCATCTGCTACATGGTCGTGGACGCCACCGACCGCTGGCGGGCCCGCCAGCGCCTGGCCCTGCTCAGCGACGCCGGCGAGCACATCGGCACCACGCTCGACGTGTTCCGCACCGCCCAGGAGCTCGCCGACTTCGCCGTCCCGCGGCTCGCCGACTTCGTGACCGTCGACCTCTTCGAGCAGGTCTTCCAGGGCGAGGAACCTCCGCCGCCCTCGGCCCGGAGCGCGCTCATCCTGCGCCGCGCGGGACACCAGTCGGTGCGCCCCGGCGTGCCGGAGGCCGTGGTCGCGATCGGCGACGAGACGGTGTACGCCTCCGGCTCGCCGGTCGGCCGCTTCCTCGCCGACGGCCGCCCGCACCTCGAACGCATCATGGACCGGGAGACCAGCCCGTGGCTGCTGGTCGACCCGGCACGCGCCGCGGTCGTCGACGAGTTCGACCTGCACTCCTACATGAGCGTGCCGGTCCGCGCCCGTCACACCACCCTGGGGGTGGTCGGCTTCGTCCGCTCCCGGCGTTCCGACCCCTTCGAACGGGAGGACCTCGCCCTCGCCGGCGAGGTGGTGGCCCGCGGCGCGCTGAGCATCGACAACGCCCGCCGCTTCACCCGCGAACACGCCGAGGCCCTCACCCTCCAGCGGAGCCTGCTGCCGCGGCACACCCCGACCAGTGCCGACCTGGAGATCGCCACCAGGTACTTCCCCGCGGCCGCCGGCAGCGGCGTCGGCGGGGACTGGTTCGACGTGATCCCGCTCTCCGGGGCGAGACTGGCCCTCGTCATCGGCGACGTGGTCGGCCACGGCGTCACCGCCGCCGCCACCATGGGCCGGCTGCGCACCGCGGTACGGGCCCTCGCCGACATGGACCTGCCGCCGGACGAGTTGCTGGCCCACCTCGACGACCTGGTGATCCGCTTCGTCGACGAGGAGACCCACGACGACTACCTGGCCGACACGGCGCTGCTGGGATCCACCTGCCTGGTCGCCGTCCTCGACCCGATCACCCGGCGGTGCACCATGGCCCGCGCCGGGCACCCGCCCCCCGCCCTGGTCGGCCCGGACGGCACGGCGGCGTTCGTGGACCTTCCGGCCGGTCCGCCGCTCGGGCTCGGGCTGCTGCCGTTCGAGACCGCCGAGGTCGAGCTGCCCGAGGGCGCGCTGCTGGCGCTGTACAGCGACGGGGCCGCCGAGGGCGTCGGGGGGAACCTCCCGGACGGCCTGCCCCGGCTGCAGGAGGTGCTCTCCGGTGGTGTCAGGACTCCGGAGGAGGCCTGCGAGGCGATCGTGGGCGCCTTCACGACCAAGGCCCCGCGGGACGACGTCGCGCTCCTGGTGGCCTCCGTCCGCGCCCTCGACCCGTCCCGCGTCGCGGTGTTCGACATCGACTCGGACCCGGCCGCCGTCGCCGGGGCGCGGGCCGGCGTGGCCCGCCGGCTGGAGGACTGGGGCCTCGGGCACCTGGCCTTCGCCACCGAACTGATCGTCAGCGAGCTGGTGACCAACGCCATCCGTTACGGGACGCCGCCGGTGCACCTGCGGCTGATCCGGCACTCCGTGCTGATCTGCGAAGTCGTCGACGGCAGCAACACCTCGCCGCGGCTGCGCCACGCGCGGACGACCGACGAGGGCGGCCGCGGCCTCTTCCTGGTCGCCCAGCTCAGCAAGCGCTGGGGGACCAGGTACGTGCCGGCCGGGAAGGCGATCTGGGCGGAGCAGGAGCTCGCCGGCGTCGAGGACGCCAGGCTCCACTGACCCCCTGAGCCCCTGACCCCCGTGGTGCCGCCCGGGGCCCGCCGCGTCCCTGCGGCAGGCACCTACGCCTTCCAACGGCAGCGCTACTGGCTTCCGGTCGGCTCCGTCGTGGTGGACGCGGCCGGGCTGGGCCAGTCCCCGGCGCGGCACCCGCTGCTGGGTGCGGCGGTGACGCTGCCGGCCAGCGGCGGCCTCGTCCTGACCGGGCGGCTGTCGTTGTCGCGGCAGCCGTGGCTGGCCGACCACGTGGTGGCCGGCCACGTGGTCGTGCCCGGAGCCGCGCTGGTCGAGATGGTGGTGCGGGCAGCCGATGAGGCCGGCTGCGGCCGGGTCGAGGAGCTGCTGATCGAGGCTCCGCTGGTGCTGCCGCCCCAGGGCGGGGTCCGGGTGCAGGTCACGGTGGACGAGGCGGACGCGTCCGGACGGCGCGCGGTGGCCGTCTACGCCCAGGCCGAGGACGCGACGTTCGCGGAGGAGTGGATCCGTCACGCCACGGGCTCGCTGGCCCCGGCCGATTCCCCGGCCGGCCGTGCGCTGGCCGAGTGGCCCCCGCCCGGTGCCGAGGCCGTGGACCTGGACGGGTTCTACCCGGCGCTGGCCACCAGCGGTCTCGTCTACGGCCCGGTGTTCCAGGGTCTGCGCACGGCCTGGCGACGCGGCGAGGAGCTGTTCGCCGAGGTGGCGCTGCCGGACGGCGTGAACGCCGCCGGATTCGGCCTGCACCCGGCCCTGCTGGACAGCGCGCTGCACGTGGCGGGCCTGCGGGCCGACGGTGACGGCCTGACGCTGCCGTTCGCGTGGAACGACGTGGAGCTGCATGCGTCGGGTGCGTCGGCGGCGCGGGTGCGCGTGGCGCCGGCGGCCTCGGGCGAGGGCGTGTCGGTGACGCTGGCCGACACCTCGGGCGACGTGGTGGCGTCCGTGGGGTCGTTGGTGCTGAGGGCCGCATCGGCCGAGGACCTGGCGGGTGGCGCGGGTTCCCCGGGCGAGTCGATGTTCGGCGTGGAGTGGGTTCCCGTCGCGGTCGCGGGTGCGGAGGAGCCGCACGGCCGCTGGGCCGTCCTCGGCGCGGAGCTGCCCGGTGCCGCGTCCTACGCCGACCTGGCCGCGCTGCTGGCGGCCGTCGACGCGGGTGGCAGCGTCCCCGAGGTCGTGGTGGCCCGGGTCGTTCCCGCGCCGGGCGGCGACGACGTCCCGGACGCGGCCCGCGCCACCGCGCTGGGCGCGCTGGGCCTGGTGCAGGAGTGGCTGGCCGCGGACGCGCTGTCCGGAGCACGGCTGGTGGTCATGACCGAGCGCGCGGTGGACGCGGGCCCGGAGGGGCTGGTGGAGATCGCGGCCGCTCCGGTCTGGGGTCTCGTCCGCGCGGTCCAGGCGGAGCACCCCGGCCGGGTGCTGCTCGCGGACCTGCAGGACCTGTCCGCCGACATCGCGGAGTGGCTGCGGGCCGGCGTGGCGTCCGGTGAGCCGCAGTTCGCGGTGCGGGCGGGCCGGCTGCGGGTGCCGCGGCTGGTGCGCGTGCCGTCCACGCCGGCTCCGGCCGGGACCGGAACCCGGGCCGGCACGGTGCTGGTGACCGGCGCCTCGGGCGCGCTGGGCGGTCTGGTCGCCCGGCATCTCGCCGCGACCGGCCGGGCCGAGCGCCTGCTCCTGGTGTCGCGGCGTGGCATCGACGCCGCCGGAATGCCGGAACTCGTCGCCGACCTGAAGGAGCTGGGTGTCGAGGTCGGCGTCGCGGCCTGCGACGTCGCCGACCGTGAGGAGCTGGCCGGGGTCCTGGACGGCGTGCCGCTGACGGGCGTCGTCCACGTGGCCGGTGTCCTGGACGACGGGGTCGTCGCCTCGATGACGCCGGAGCGGCTGGACGCGGTCCTGCGCCCGAAGGCCGACGCGGCGTGGCACCTGCACGAGCTGACCCGCGGCCGGGGGCTGGACACCTTCGTGCTGTTCTCGTCGGTCGCGGGTGTGGTCGGCAACGCGGGTCAGGCCAACTACGCTGCGGGCAACACCTTCCTGGACGCCCTGGCCGTCCACCGGCGCTACCTCGGCCTGCCCGGGACGTCCCTGGCGTGGGGCCCGTGGGAGCACGGCATGGCCGGCGAGCTCACGGACGCCGACCGCCGGCGGATGGCCCGCCAGGGCCTGCGTCCGCTGTCCGACGAGCGCGGCCTCGCCGTCCTGGACGCGGCCGTCGGCCGGCCCGAAGCGTTGCTGGTGGCGGCCGAGTTGGACCTGCCCGCGCTGCAGCGCTCCGGCGACGTCCCGGTGCTCCTGTCGGGCCTGGTCCGTGCGACGAAGCCGGGCTCGCGCACCCGGCGGACGGTCGGCCGGCCCGCCGCCGGTGACCAGAACGTGCTGGCCGCCCGGCTGGCCGTGCTGAGCCCGGACGAACAGCGGGACACCGTGCGGGAGTTGGTCCTGACGCAGGCCGCCCTGGTGCTGGGCATGCCCGGACCGGGCAGCCTCGACGCCGAACGGTCCTTCCGGGACGTCGGGTTCGACTCGCTCACCGCCGTCGAGCTGCGCAACCGGCTCGGCGACGCGACGGGCCTGCGGCTGCCGGCCACCGCGGTCTTCGACTACCCGACGCCGGCGGCGCTGGCCGGCTTCGTGCTGGCCGAGCTGGTCGGCGAGGTCGAGGCAGCCTCCGCGGGCTCCGCGCTCCCGGTGCCCGGCCGGGCACCGGTGGACGACGATCCCCTGGTGATCGTCGGGATGGCGTGCCGCTTCCCGGGCGGGGTGTCGTCCGCCGGCGAGTTCTGGGAGCTGCTCGCCTCGGGTTCGGACGCCATCGGCGAGTTCCCGGCCGACCGCGGCTGGGCGACGGACGTCTACGACCCGGACCCGGAGGCGCTCGGCAAGAGCGTCTCGCGGGAGGGCGGATTCCTGTACGACGCCGCGGACTTCGACGCGGAGTTCTTCGGGATCAGCCCGCGCGAGGCGGTCGCGATGGACCCGCAGCAGCGCCTGCTGCTGGAGACCTCGTGGCATGCCCTGGAGGACGCCGGAATCGACCCGAACACGCTGCGGGGCAGCGCGACGGGTGTGTTCGCGGGGCTCTTCTACCACGACTACCTGCCGTCGCACTTCGTGCCGGAGGAGGTCGAGGGGTACCTCGGCACCGGCGGGACGGGATCGGTCGCGTCGGGGCGGGTGGCGTATGCGCTGGGGCTGGAGGGGCCGGCGGTGACGGTGGACACGGCGTGTTCCTCGTCGCTGGTGGCGCTCCACCTGGCCTGCCAGTCGCTGCGCTCGGGCGAGAGCTCGCTGGCGCTGGCGGGCGGTGTGACGGTGATGTCGACGCCCGGCACCTTCATCGACTTCTCGCGGCAGCGCGGCCTGGCCCCGGACGGCCGCTGCAAGGCGTACGCCGAGGCCGCCGACGGCACCGGCTGGGGCGAGGGCGTCGGCGTCCTGGTGCTGGAGCGGATGTCCGACGCGCTGCGCAACGGGCACGAGGTGCTCGCGGTGGTGCGCGGCTCGGCGGTGAACCAGGACGGTGCGTCCAACGGCCTCACCGCACCCAACGGGCCGTCGCAGCAACGGGTGATCCGGGCGGCGCTGGCCAGTGCCGGGCTGTCCGCGGGCGACGTGGACGTGGTCGAGGGCCACGGCACGGGGACCCGGCTGGGTGACCCGATCGAGGCGCAGGCGCTGCTCGCGACGTACGGGCAGGACCGTCCGGAGGACCGGCCGCTGCTGCTCGGCTCGGTGAAGTCCAACATCGGCCACGCCCAGGCCGCCGCCGGTGTGGCCGGGGTCGTGAAGATGGTGACCGCGATGCGGCACGGGATCGTGCCGGCGACGCTGCACGTGGACGCGCCGTCCTCGCACGTGGACTGGGACGCGGGCGCCATCCGGCTGGTCACCGAGGCGCAGCCCTGGCCGGACGCCGGGCGCCCGCGGCGTGCGGGCGTCTCCTCCTTCGGCTTCTCCGGCACCAACGCACACGTCATCATCGAGCAGGCACCGGACCGGGACACCCCTGTCCTCCCCGCCGACGGCCGGGTGCTGCCGGTCGTGCCGTGGGTGGTGTCGGGGCGTTCGGCGGCGGGTCTTGCGGGGCAGGCCGGGCGGCTGGCGGAGTCCGTCCCGGCGGACGTGGACATCGCCGACGTGGGCTGGTCGCTGGCGACATCGCGGGCGGCGCTGGAGCAGCGCGCGGTGGTGCTCGGGTCCGACGGTGACGAACTGGCCTCCGGGCTGAAGGCTTTGGCCGAGGGGCGTGAGGTTCCCGAGGTGGTGTCCGGCACGGTTGGCGGTGTCGGCAA